>JANNEZ010000286.1:0-4783 GCA_031379255.1 Rhodoferax sp.
CGATCAGGGCTTTCTTGAAGGCCATCGAGGCCGCGTTGACGGCCTCCCCCGTCATCGGGCCTTTGACAAACTGGTCTACCAGTTCAGGCGCTATGTGCGGCAAGGCCGCCATCTTGGCCGCTAATGCGGCCTTCCTTGCTAAACGGCGCATTACCCAAAGCTGGCCCTGTAACTCACTGGATCCAAAAGGCAATGCTGATCCAGCCCGCCGACAAGATTAAAAAGCCGAGGCGTTTTTCTAAACTCGAATAGTCGATAAAGATGAAATTGGTCACTCGCCACTTGGGACAAAGCCAACTCTCCCTTGGATACAAAAAATGGCGTATCCCGCCCGAAGCGAGTGGTCTTTACCTCGATGAACCGCTCTTCACCACTCGTCTCAAACGACAAAATGTCATATCCGAGACCATCACCTTTGGATTTTGAAACGTGATCTACTTTGTCGGCAAGCCGCGACTGCCCGAGTGAATTCAACCTCCAATGCTCGAATTGAACTATGAATTCTTCGCCCGCAGCTCCCAACGATATGTTTTGCGCTTCCCGTTCTAGATAGTCGCGTTTCACCGCTCGAAAAAACAATGGGTCCGCGGTTTCAGCCACTCGATGCTGCCGCATCGGCGCCTCGGTTTTGACTTTGCTGAAGTCGGTCAAAAGAGGGGCGACCGCGGGTTGTTGAACAGCCGCCAAAGCGGTCTGATCCAGGATGCTTTTTCCGCGCAATTGATTCACGATCACAGTCGCTAAAAGCGACTGATAGTTGAACCGGGGTTTATAACCACTGATGTATGGAAAACCAAGATCAATCATTGCCGCGCTAATATTGGCGTGCTTGAACTCGACAGAGCCGTCGTTGCGATCAGCCAGCTTTTTGAGCAAATTCTGCCGGTGCTCAGTTTTGCTATAGCGTTGCCCCGCCAACTCCATAGTCAACATTTGCAGGTAGTCAGCTACGATTGCTTCGACTTCTTCTAGTGACCAATCCATTCGCTGTCCAGACAATGTTTGTTGGAGATGCCACTATCGTATACGGAGTAACAGCCTCGGCATAATTTTGGAAACTCAAAGCAGAGACAACAAATGCTCGCCCTCCGCCCCAACTGCGAATGCTGCAACACCGATCTGCCGCCCGAATCCCTCGAAGCGCGCATCAGCACCTTTGAATGCACCTTCTGCGCGGCGTGTGCCGAACAGAAGCTCAATGGCATTTGCCCCAATTGCGGCGGTGAGCTGGTGCGCCGGCCACGCCGGCCAGCGGGCAAACTGGCGAAATACCCGACATCTGCCGAGCGCGTTCACAAACCGTCAGGATGCCAAAGAATGCGGCGATAAGCCGGGCTTTCAGGTGGGTCTATTTGGGCCGCTCCAGCGCCTCTATATCAGCCAAATCCTTGTGCCGGCCAGTGGCCCGCTTGTTCCGTTTGAAGTCATCCTGCGATATGAAGCTGATGTCGAGCCCATCGATCTGGACGACGATCTTGCGCGCATGGCATTCGGCAAACGCCACACCATCAATGCTTGTCAGAAGGTCAATGCGCGCAGGGGCATAGCCCAATTGCAGAACCTGGTTCGGCAACGTGAGGTCTTCCTCGCGGATTCCCAGGCTGGCAAAGCCAAACTGGGCAAGCGCCGACACAACCCTTTCGGCGTTTTGCGGATCGGTGCCAATCCAGAAGTCAAGGTCGCCCGTGTAACGCGGGTGCCCATACGCGGCCAGCGCGTAGCCGCCCACAACCAGGTAGTCAACCCGGTTTGAGTTGAACAAGGCGACAAACTCTTTGAAGTCGGAGGTCAGCATCAGGGGTTCCTTGCACGTGCTGGCGCCGCAGCGCCTCCAGCGCGTCGATCCGCGCCTGAACCGGCTGGGCCAGCCAGTAGGTCAAGTCTGCCTTCGTAGCAGCTTTGTCGTGCAGGTGATGGCGGGTCAACGTGGCTTGCATGGGCTTGACTTTAAACCAGCAAGGTCATGCCCGCGCCGCGCACAGCGGCTTTGTCAAAACTGACTGTGTGCGTGCTGCCATGGCTGGCGGCAATCTGGGCGGTCAGCACGTCGACCACGCCGGTTTTGCTGCTTTTGCGGGTGCGCAGGGTTTTGGTGGCGGCCTGCACAAGCTCGCGTCGCTCCACAAAAAAGCAGGGTGTGTTCAGCAGGTCGTCCAGCATGGCCACCAGTTCGTCGGGCGTTGCGCTGTAAATGCTGCCCAGCACCCAGCACAACTCGGCCAGCACAATCAGGCTGATGAAGCCAGGCTTGTCGGGCGACAAGTCCCGCTCGATCAAGCGGGTTGCCGCTGCCGACTGGCGCGCGTCGTCCTGCGCCAGATAGCGCGCCAGCACATTGGTGTCCAAGCCAATCATGGGCAGCGCAGCGGCCTACTTGCCGCCCGGGGTGTTGCGGCGGGCCGCTGCGCCAGCAATGGCGCGGTTCATGGCTTCAACACTTGCGGGTTTGCTGACCCGCCCGGCAAACCGCCCTTTCAAGCGGGCGACTTCGTTGCGTACGGGCACAACCTTGAAGCTGGCGTGCGGGCCTGCGTCCTGCGCAACAAAATCCACCCGGCTGCCCGTGGTCAGCCCCAGTGCGGCGCGGACCGCCAAAGGCAGTGTGATTTGTCCTTTGCTGGTGAGAGTGGCAATGGGCACAACAAGCTCCTTACGGTTGGTAAGGATTTTAGGGCCTGGCGAGGCGAACGTCAAGCATGCCGTTACACCGTCAATCAAACTTCAAACGTCGATATTCCCTGCCCGCAGGGCATTGGTCTCGATGAACTCGCGCCGGGGTTCCACCTCGTCGCCCATCAGCATGGTGAAGACACGGTCGGCTTCGATGGCATCGTCGATCTGCACGCGCAGCAGGCGGCGCACGGTCGGGTCCATGGTGGTCTCCCAGAGCTGGGCCGGGTTCATTTCGCCCAGGCCCTTGTAACGCTGGCGCGCGGTGGCGCCTTCGGCCTGGGTGATCAGCCAGGCCATGGCTTCGCGGAAGTCGCCCACTTTCTGTTCCTTCTGGCGCTCGCCTTCGCCACGCATCACTTTCGCGCCTTCGCCGAGCAGGCCGCGAAAGGTATTGGCGGCTTCGGCCAATGCCGCGTAATCAGCGCCGTGCACAAAGTCCTGCGTGAGCACGCTGCTTTTCACGTTGCCGTGGTGGCGGCGGCTGATGCGCAGAATGGGTTTGTCGGTGCGCACGTCAAATTCACCGGCCACTTCGGCGCCGCTGCCCAGCTCGCGCAGCTTGGCCTGCAATGCGATGGCGCTGGCTTCGGCGTCGGGCACGGTGTCGAGATTCAGCGCCACGCCGTCGGCAATGGCGCGCAGGGCTTCGGCGTCCATGAAGTTTTGCAAGCGGGCGATCACGGCCTGGGCAATCTGGTGTTTGCGGGCCAGCTCGGCCAGCGTGTCGCCGCTGATCACCTGTTGCGCCGCCGCTGAGCCGTCAGGCGACTTTCCAGTGTCTACGGAAGCGCTCACCAGCGCGATGCGCAGCAAAAAGCTGTCGAGCGCGCCCGCGTCTTTCAGGTAAAGCTCTTCCTTGCCGGCCTTGACCTTGTACAGCGGCGGCTGGGCGATGTAGATGTGGCCACGCTCCACCAGCTCGGGCATCTGGCGGTAGAAAAACGTCAGCAGCAGGGTGCGGATGTGCGCGCCGTCCACGTCGGCGTCGGTCATGATGATGATGCGGTGGTAACGCAGCTTGGCGACGTTGAAGTCGTCATTGCCGGTGCTGCCGCCGGCCTTGCCGATGCCGGTGCCCAAGGCGGTGATGAGCGTCAGGATTTCATTGCTGGTCAGGAGTTTTTCATACCGCGCTTTTTCCACGTTCAAAATCTTGCCACGCAGCGGCAGGATCGCCTGGAATTTGCGGTCGCGCCCCTGTTTGGCAGAGCCGCCGGCCGAGTCGCCCTCGACGATGTAAATCTCGCACAGCGCCGGGTCTTTCTCCTGGCAGTCGGCCAGTTTGCCAGGCAGGCCCATGCCGTCGAGCACGCCTTTGCGGCGCGTCATGTCGCGCGCCTTGCGCGCGGCCTCGCGGGCGCGGGCGGCTTCAATGATTTTGCCGACGATGATCTTGGCGTCGTTGGGCCGCTCCTGCAGGTAGTCAAACAGCAGCTTGCTCACGATGTCTTCGACTGGGCCGCGCACTTCGCTGCTGACCAGTTTGTCCTTGGTCTGGCTGCTGAATTTGGGCTCGGGCACCTTCACGCTCAACACGCAGGTGAGGCCTTCGCGCATGTCGTCGCCGGTCACTTCAACCTTGGCTTTTTTGGCGACCTCGGAATCGTCAATGTATTTGTTGATCACGCGCGTCATCGCCGCGCGCAGGCCGGTCAGGTGGGTGCCGCCGTCGCGCTGGGGAATATTGTTGGTGAAACACAGCACCTGCTCGTTGTAGCCGCTGTTCCATTGCATCGCCACTTCCACACCGATGTTGGTCTGCTGGTCGCTCTGGCGGTCGCCCATGGCGTGGAAGGTGTTGGGGTGCAACACGGTTTTGCCCTTGTTGATGAAATTCACAAAACCCTGCACGCCGCCGGCGCCGGCGAAGTCGTCTTCCTTGCCGGTGCGTTCGTCTTTGAGGCGGATGCGCACACCGTTGTTCAGAAAGGAAAGCTCGCGCAGGCGTTTGGCCAGGATGTCGTAGTGAAACTCGTTGTTTTGCTGGAAGGTTTCGGTGTCGGGCAAAAAATGCACTTCGGTGCCGCGTTTTTCGGTTTCGCCAATCACCTTCATGGGTGAGATTTCAATGCCGTTCACGGTTTCGGTGATGCGGTTCTGCACAAACCCG
>JANNEZ010000215.1:0-1887 GCA_031379255.1 Rhodoferax sp.
GTGACCGTGCTCGTCGGCGTGCTCTCGATTGCGGCGGGTTTCCGGCACGCCATGACCGTGTCCGGTTCGCCGGATGCGGCCATCGTGTTGCGCAGTGGCGCGAGTAGCGAGATGGTGAGCGGCTTTTCACGCGCCCAAACCCGGATCATCGCCGACGCGCCGGGCGTGGGGCGCACGGCCCTGGGTCCGCTGGCCTCCGCCGAATTGTTCGTCATCATCAACCTCCCCAAACGTTCGACCGGCACGGACGCGAACGTGCCGTTGCGCGGCGTGGAAAGCGCCGCGTTGCCGGTGCGCGAGAATCTCGAAATCGTTCAAGGGCGGATGTTCGAATGGGGGAAAAACGAAGTCATCGTGGGCCGCGGCGCCGCCCTGGAATTCGCCGGGCTGGAGCTCGGCTCGCAACTCAAAGTGGGCCGCTACGCCTGGCCGGTCGTGGGTATCTTCTCGGCGCTGGGCGGAGTTGCGGAATCCGAAATCTGGTCCGACGCCAGGGTCTTGCAGGATGCTTACAATCGGGGCGACAGCTTTCAGTCGGTTTACGCGCGGCTGAACTCGCCGGGTGCGTTTCAGGAGTTCAAAGATTCGTTGACCTCAAACCCGCAACTCTCCGTGAAAGTCGTCCGGCAATCCGAGTATTACACCCAACAATCCGAGTCGGTGACGCGGCTGGTGACGACGCTCGGTTTTCTGATCGCGTTTTTGATGGCGCTGGGCGCGGTGTTCGGCGCGCTCAACACGATGTACAGCGCGGTGGCGGCCCGGACGCGGGAAATCGCCACGCTGCGCGCGCTCGGTTTCGGCAGTGGCGCGGTGGTAGTCTCGCTGATGATCGAGTCGTTGTTGCTGGCGCTGATCGGCGGCGGCATCGGCGGCGGACTGGCCTATCTTGCCTTTAATAATTTTCACACTTCGACCATGAATTTCCAGAGTTTCAGCCAGATTGCATTTGCTTTCAAAGTGACGCCCGCGTTGCTGGTGCGCGGGATCGTTTGGTCGGTGCTGATTGGTTTGGTCGGCGGTCTGTTCCCGGCCATCCGCGCCGCGCGGTTGCCGATTGCGGCGGCGTTGCGGGAGTTGTGAGACGGATAGTGCGGGACAAGCAGGCGAGAGCGATTTTCCGGTTCGCCCCATGTATTTCGAGACCGGGTCGGCGCGCTGCGCCGGCCGGACGCCGCAGCAAGGCGCCTTTACTGCTTCTCAATACCGACAAAGGTCCGGATTGTCGGGGCGGTCGGGTGACACGCCCATCCCGTTCAAGTGCCGGCGGGCCTGTCGCGCCGTAGCTTGGGAAGGGGGACGACTTCTTCGTCGAGTTTCTTGGGCAGACGATAAACGCCGATCTTGTTGGTGGGGCGGTTGGCCCACAGGCCCAGTTGCGCGAGGCATTGGCGGCTGTTCTCAGCACGAGAGCTTCGCATGGTCTTCCGCGAACTGGCATACGCCCGTCGCAAACCTTGCGAATTACCTTCCCGGCTGAATTGATACCAGGCGAACACACATTGTGTGAGCCGGCGAAAATCTTTTTGGCGCGCCAGACGGCGGCAGCGGCGTACGAACCGCCGCTTCGTGGCCCCGAGAATCCGCGGGCGCAATCCCGGCTGAAAGCGGAAGCCGCAAAAGGGCACGCCTTCGCGAGTGGCTAATAACCGCGATTTCGGCTCCGCCAGTTTCAATCGCACCCGCGCCAGTTGCTCGATGAGGCCCGCGCGCAGTTCCCAAAGTCGCGCTTTGTCGTCGCCGAAGAGCAGGAAGTCGTCGGTGTAGCGCAGGTAGTCCCCGTGCCGTTCCGTCTCCGTCACCCAATGATCCAGCGCGTCCAGATAAAAGTTACCCCAAAGCTGGCTCGTTAGGTTGCCGATGGGCAGCCCGCGCGGACGCCCAGTC
>JANNEZ010000335.1:0-22098 GCA_031379255.1 Rhodoferax sp.
CCAGGCCCACGTCGGTGGGGTAACCCAGCACCTGCTCCAGAGGCGCAGGGCCAACCAGACGCTCCATGCCGGTGGGGCGCAGCGCGTGCACGAAGACGGCCGCGTTGAGCGCCTCGCAGGCTTCAAAAAACGGGTCGAACATAGGGTCGCCAATCGGTTTGCCGTTGATGTTGCTGCCGATCTCCACGCCGGAAAATCCGGGCGTGGCCATGATGAAGCGCAGTTCGCGCAGGGCCAGATCGATGTCTTGTAGCGGCACCGCGCCCAGGGCCAGCAGTTTCCCGGACGACTCGGCCACCATCGCGGCCATTTGCTCGTTGAGGTAACGCGTCAACACAGCGCCATCTTTGGGCTCCAGCCAATACGACAACAACTCGGGCATGGGCGAGATCACCTGCAGCTGCAGGCCCATCGCCTCGAAGTCGGCCAGGCGTTTGGCGGTGTCCCAGCTTTTGTCGGACACGGTGCGGTAGTTTTTGCCGTCAATCATGACGTTGCGGTGGCACTCGTGCGCCGGCGCCATGGACGGCCAGCCCCGGGGGATGGCTGCGCCCAGGTATTTTGGAAACTCGCCGGGGATGATGTGGGCGTGGACGTCAATGCCGCAGCGGCAGCGCGGGGTGAGTGTGGGGGTCATGCGGGATGTCAGTGTGCGGGGTTGAAGTGTTTGCTACTAAAATAATAGCAAACTATGTATATTATTCGTGACTTGATAGCTGATTTTATTCATAATTTCTTGATTTTAGCCAATTTTTGACAAATAATTAACATGGGTGTTAATTATTTGCTAAATTGTTAACTTCCATATCAACAAATTCAAAAACCCGCCAGCCGGCCCGATTATTGGTTTGGTACTACAGTCTTGCCCATGAAACGTGTGTTGCAAATCCCATTGATTCTCCTTTTGCTGCTGCTCGCAAGCTTGGGCGCGCAAGCCCAGTTGGCGCCCGTGCTCACACCGGTACGTGCGCAGGCCGGCATCAGCGAGTATGCGCTGCCCAACGGCTTGCAGGTGTTGCTGCTGGCCGACGACGCCAAACCCAGCGCCACCGTCAACATCACCTACCGCGTGGGCTCGCGCCACGAAAGCGCGGGCGAGACCGGCTCGGCGCATCTGCTCGAGCACATGCTCTTCAAGCCCAGCGGCGGCGTGACTGACCCGAAACGCGACATGCAGGCGCTGGGCATGCGCTGGAACGGCACCACGGGCTTTGACCGCACCAACTATTTCGCCCATTTCCTCACCAGCGACGCGCAGGCGCCCGAGCGGTTCAACTACATGTTCAAGTGGCTGGCCGGCATGATGAAAGACGCGAAATTCACCCGCGAAGACCTGGCCACTGAAATGACCGTGGTGCGCAACGAATGGGAGCGCGCCGAAAACGAGCCTGGCCGCATTTTGGGCGAACGCATGCGCGCGGCGGCCTACACCGCGCACGGCTACCGGCACAGCGTGCTGGGCGCGAAAAGCGACATCGAAAACATCCCGCTCGAGCGTCTCTATGCCTTTTACCATCGCCATTACCGGCCCGACAACGCCACCCTGATCGTCGCCGGGCGTTTTGACGAAGCCTTGGTCAAGGCGCGCATCGAAGCCGCCTTTGGCGCGATTCAAAAGCCGGCCGAGCCCTTGCCCGCCACCTACAGCCTGGAACTGCCTCAGGATGGCGAGCGCCATGTGACACTGCGCCGAAGCGGCGGCCAGACCGCCACGTCGGTGATGTACCACATGCCCGCTGCGGGAACCCGCGAGGGCGTGGCCGCGCGCATCCTCGCCGAGGCCCTGGGCCAAGGGCGCGGGCCGGTGATACGCGGCCTGGTGATGAGCGGCTTGGCCACCAGCGCATTCGGCTACTACCGCGCCACGCGCGAGCCCGGGTTCCTGGTGGTCAACGCCGGGCTGGTCGAAAAACCGGGCGACATGGGCGACGCGCAGTATGAAGTCAAGGTGCATGGCAGCGCTGCGGCGTTGGCGCATGTGGTGCAGACTGCGCAGCTCACCGATGCCGAAATTGACACCGCGCGCACGACCCTGCTGCAAAACTGGCGCAGCGCCTTGCGTGACGCCGAATCCGCCGCCCAGACGCTCAGCGAAATGGTGGCCTTGGGTGACTGGCGCCTGATTTTCGGCATCCGCGACGCGCTTCAGGACATCAAGCCCGACGAGGTGCGCGCCCTGGCGCGCCAGTACCTGGTGGCGTCCAACCGCACCTCGGGCAGTTACGTGCCTTTGCCGGCGCCGGCTGTGTCAGCGGCGCCGGTGGCGCCCGTGGCTGCGCGCGCGCCGTCACCCCGGATCCCCGGCGCAGCGGATTTTGTGGCGTTCCGTGCCGATTCCGCGCCTATCCGGGCGCAGGCCGACCCGGCTTTGGCGCAGCAATTTGAGAATTTCGAGATCACCCCGGCACTGATGGCCCAACGCGCGCAGCGGGCGCGGCTCACTGTGGCCGAGAAACCCGGCCTGCAGATCGCCGTGTTGCCGCGCGCCGCCAAAGACGAGCGTGTGGTCGGCACACTGCGCCTGCGCTGGGGCACGGAGCAGTCGCTCAAAGGCAGCAATGTGCTGGCCACGATGGCCGGCCCGCTGTTCACCGAAGGCACGGCTGACCTGCCCGCGCTGGGCCTGACGGCCCTGAGCGCGGTGCAGATCAGGGATCGTGTGCAAGCGATGGACGCCCGGATCACCTTCACCACCGCAGCGGGCTCCACCACCGTGGGCCTGGACTTTCCGGCCGGCAACGCGGCGCCGGTGCTGGAACTCATCCACCAGCTGTTGCGCTCGCCGCGTTTCGCCGACGCCGCCTTCGATCGCAACCAGCGTGCCATGGTGGCCAGCCTGCAAAACCTGCGCGCCAACCCGGTCAACATCGCCGGCAACACGCTGGGGCAGATGTACCGCCCGCGCGAGTTGTTCCCGCAGGGCGACGTGCGCGAAGTGCGCAGTTTTGACGAAACCGAAGCCTTGATGCGCCAGGCCACGGTGGCGCAGCTGCGCGAACACTGGCAGCGTTTCGCCTCGGCCAGCGTGGGCGAGCTGGCGCTGGTGGGTCCGATCACGCTGGAGGCGGTGCGCGCGCCGCTGCAGCGGCTGTGGGGCGACTGGGGCGCCCGTGAGCCGTATGCGCCGTGGGTGAACGAATACATCGCGCCGGCGCCTGCGGGCACGCAGGTGGTGCGTGTGCCCGACAAGGCCAACGCCAGTTACACCGGACGCATCGGTTTTGCCATGAACGAGTCCAGCCCGGATTTCGCTGCGCTGTTCGCCGCCACACAGCTCATGTCGCGTGTCAACCTGTGGGAGCGCGTGCGCGAGAAAGAGGGTTTGAGTTACGGCGTCTCGGCCGCCTTGAGCGTGCCATGGAGCGGCTCCGAGGCGTCGATCAACGTGGCGGCCAGCTTCGCGCCAGTAAACCGCGAGAAGTTGCTGGCCAGCATCCGGGGCGCCCTGACCGACGCGCGCGAAAAAGGTTACGGGTTCCTGGAGGTGGGCATGGCGAAATCGGCGATCGTCAGCCGGCGCGCGGAGTTCATCGCGCAGCCGGCCAATGCCGCCGGGAACCTGGCGATCCAGATGCGCCTGGACCGTCCGCTGGATTTTTACGCCAGCTTCACCACACAGTTCCAGGCGCTGGACGCGGCGGCGGTGAATGCCGCGCTGAAAAAATACCTGGACGTCGCCGCGCTGCGGGAGGTGGTGGCCGGCACCTTCGAATGACCGCTGCGCTCAGGCCGCTGGTGAGGGTTTCGCAGGATTCCCGCAGGGCAGGGCGTGCTCCATAATCGCCCGGTCGCAAACGGTTTTACGCCTCTCAATTCACGCATCACAAGGAAGCACGCCATGGACAAACGCACCCTCATCAAGGCACTTGCCGCCGTGCCGCTTGCCGCGCAGCCCCTGCTGGCCAGCGCCCAGCAGACACCCTTCAAGATCGGCTTTTTGGCGCCCATGACGGGGCCCTTCGCCTCGACCGGCTGGCAGATGGAGCAGGGCCTGCGCCTGTACATGGCGCAACACGGCACAACCGTTGCCGGTCGCAAGATCGAGCTGATCGTCAAGGACGACACCGGCACGCCCGACGTGACCAAACGGCTGGCGCAGGAGATGGTGGTCAATGACAAGGTGGACGTGCTGGCCGGTTTTGGCCTCACGCCGCTGGCGCTGGCCACGGGGCCCATCGCCACGCAGTCGAAAACACCGATGGTCAACATGCTGGCCGCCACGTCGGCCGTGATCGACGCTTCGCCCTACATGGTGCGTGTCTCCATGACGCTGCCGCAAATCACCCTGGGCATTGCCGACTGGGCGCCGAAAAACGGCATCAAGAAAGCGGTGACCCTGGTGAGCGATTACGGCCCCGGCCTGGACGCAGAGCGCACCTTCGTGAACCGTTTCGCCTTCAATGGCGGCACCACCCTGGAGTCTCTGCGGGTGCCGCTGCGCAGCCCCGACTTCGCGCCGTTTTTGCAGAAAGTGCGCGATCTCTCGCCCGACGCGCTGTTTGTCTTCGTGCCGTCGGGTGTGGGCACGCAGGTGATGAACCAGTTCAACGAGCGCGGCCTGGCCAAGGCCGGCATCAAACTCATCGGCACCGGCGACGTGGTCGATGACGACATCCTGAACAACATGGGCGACTCGGCCCTGGGCATCGTCACTTCGTACCCGTATTCGGCCAGCCACCCGTCGGCGCTGAACAAGAAATTCGTCGAGGAGTTCAAAAAGGCCAACAAGGGCCGGCGCCCCAACATCGTGGCCGTGCTCGGCTACGACGGCGCCCGCGTCATTTACGAGGCGCTGCGCAAAACCGGCGGCAAAGGCGGTGGCGACGCGCTCCTGGCGGGCATGAAAGGCCAGATTTTCGAGAGCCCGCGCGGCCAGATCTACATCGACGCCAACACCCGCGACATCGTGCAAAGTGTCTACATCCGCCGGGTGGAGCGGGTTAACGGCGAGCTCTACAACACGGAGTTTGAAGAACACAAGGACGTGAGAGACCCGCCGCGCAGCAAGTAAACCTGGGCGATTGCATGGCGAAGCCGTTTTACCGGGCTGACCAGGTCGGGAGCCTCCTGCGCCCCGCCTCCCTGGTTGCCGCCCGCAGCCAGCACCAGTCGGGCGCCATCGGCAAGGCGGCGCTGCGGCAGATCGAAGACGCCGCCATCACCGGGATCGTGCGCCGCCAGGAGCAGTGCGGCTTCGAAGTGGTGGTAGACGGCGAATTCCGCCGCGAGAACTGGTGGATCGATTTTGTCCAGGGCCTCACGGGCGTTGAAATTCAGGAGGGCAGCGCCGCGCAGGCTTTTGTGGCCCCGGAACAGGCGGGTCCCGGTCACGCCGCTGACCACGACCACGACCATGACCATGACCACGGCTGGAAGTACGTGCCCAAAAACGTAGTGACAAACGGTCGCGTGTCGGCGCCTGCGCCCATTGCCGCGCCCGATTTCACCTTTCTGCAAAGCGCCACACAACGCGCTGCCAAGGTGACGCTTCCGTCACCCACACGCCTGCATTTCCACGGCGGCCGGGCGGCTGTCTCCACAGCGGTTTACCCCGACATCGAAGTCTTTTTCGCTGATGTCGTGAAGGTCTACCGCGCCGAAATCGCGGCGCTCGAAGCTGCGGGTTGCCGTTACATCCAGATTGACGACCCGTTGATGACCTACTTCATCAGCGACCGCATGCGTGCCGAAGTGGTCGCTGCCGGCGATAAGCCTGAGGCGCGCCTGAAGCGTTATGTTGAGCTGACCAACGATTGCATCGCCGCGCGCGGGCCCGGCACGGCCATCGGCATTCATGTGTGCCGGGGCAATTCAAAAAGCGGCTGGATCGCCGAGGGCGGGGACGAACGCATCGCCGAAGCCGTGCTGGGCGGCTTGAAGGTCGATCACTTCCTGCTGGAATACGACGACGAGCGCTCGGGCGATTTTGCGCCCCTGCGCCATGTGCCGCGCGGCGTGAAAGTGGTGCTGGGGCTGGTCACGACCAAGTTTGGCAAACTTGAAGACACCCGCGACTTGTTGCGGCGTGTCGACGAAGCCGCGCGCCTGGTGCCGCTGGAAGACCTCGCCATCAGCCCGCAGTGCGGCTTTGCCAGCACGGTCGAGGGCAACATCATCACCGAGGAGGACCAGTGGCGAAAGCTGGCGAAGGTGGTGGAAGTGGCAAACACCGTCTGGAAAACTTAAAGCCTCGACCAAAGGCTGCGCACCATTTCCTTCAGCTGGATCGCCTCGGCCCAGCGGTCCGAGAGCTCATAACCGTCAGCGCCCGTCATGGCGTATTCGGGTGGCCCCAACTCGCATAAAAACGTCAGGGTTTCGTCCTGGCCGGCCTTGCGTTTCCACTGCCGGAAACCGCGCTCCCACCACTCCATGAATACCGCCACCCAGTGCTCATGTTGCGGGAAGTTCAGCTGCAGCTGGATCTGTTCACGGCTGGCCACACGCCCATGGAAACCCCAGCAGTTGTCGATGATGCGGTGCATCAGCGCATGGTCTTCGTCGCTCAGCGGGTACCAGAACTCGCGGCCAACCACATAGTGTGAAAGATCGCCGGTGAGGCGCAGGTCAGGGTAGCGGTCCAGCAGACGCAGCGTGAACAACAGGTCGGTCGTCATGCGGTTGCGGTGCGTCTCGATCTGCATCCGGATGCCAGCGTCTTGCGCCAACCTTCGCCAGCCGTCGATCAGGGGAAAACATTCTTCGAGGGTATAGGGTCGCACGTCGGGCTGCAGGTTCAGGTGATCGGCGCCGAACTCGAGCACGTGGTCAATGACGGGTTTCAGATCGTCTACGGTTTGGGGATACGCCTGCGCCTGCCAGCTCATGTTGTGCGCGCGCAGATAACCCGTGACGGTCTTGGC
The DNA here is from genome assembly GCA_031379255.1 of Rhodoferax sp. GTDB lineage: Bacteria > Pseudomonadota > Gammaproteobacteria > Burkholderiales > Burkholderiaceae_C > JANYCG01. The sequence continues at coordinate 6,864 of JANNEZ010000335.1, forward strand.
GAAAGCGCGGTCGGCAAACCGCACGCCGGCGCCGTCGAAACCGCAAGCGTGGATCAAGGCGAGTTTTTCATCGAGCGACCATTCCAGACCGTCAGGCCGGCGCCGCTCCATCGCCCACAGCGACTGGTAGACCAAAAAACGCTGTGACATGGCTCCGATGCGGTCAGGTTGAGACTTTGGCGCTGGCGGGCGGAGACTCGGAGAAAGCGAAAAAACGTTTACCGCTGGCGGTTTGATTCTCGTAAATCGAACCCTGGTTTTTTGCCGGTGGCAAGGGCATGCGCACCGGCGCTTCACGCAAACGCGGCGCCACCGATTCATCGCCGTACAGCAGGCGGCTTTTGAAATCGCCGTAGTCGCTGACACCCATCAGCGGGAAAGCGTCGCCCGCCGCCACTACGTAGAGCAACAGGCCGCGCGGTTTGCCGGACGTGTTTTGCGCCGAGCCGTGAATCGCGCGCACGTGGTGGAACGAGCAGGAGCCCGCCGGGCCTTCACAGGGCGCCGCTTTGGTGAAATCAACGCCGCAGGTTTCGGGGTCCATGGCGCCGGCAAAGCAGCCGTCAGGCCCGTGGTGGTCGAAAGTCGGACCCTTGTGGGAGCCTGGCAAGACGTACATGGCGCCGTTTTCCACCGTGGTGTCGTCCAGCATCACACCCACGGCCAGGATGTCGTCATTGGTGTGCGGGTAAAACGCCCAGTCCTGGTGCCACTCAACGGGCGAGCCGAAGCCGGGCGCCTTAAGGTTGAGTTTTGAGCCGTAGAGGCGGGCGCTGGGTCCGATCAGGGCACGCAGGCAATCGGTCAGGGCTTTTGAGCGGGCGAAATCGTAAAACACGGCGTTGGCAAGGTGCGGTTTCTTGATGCGCCGCACGCGCAAGTCGGTGGCGCTGTGGCCAGGCTCCAGGTCATACAGGTCGGTGTGGGCCGACACCTGGCGCGAGCCCTCGACCCAGTCTGCCAGGATGCCCTTCATGCGTTTGCGCGTGAATTCATCGAGCACCCCTGGCACGACGATGGCGCCTTCTTCCTTGTATTGGTCAATTTTTTGTTGCGTGATCATGGCGTTTCCTTGGGTGGGCGGGTTGTTTGAGCGAAATTCGGTGAGAAGCTCTGCGGATATCCAAAATGTTAGCGCTAACATGAATTTTACGTTAAAGTTGGCACCCATGTCAACCGGTATGAAACAAAGCGGCCTGAAATCGCCCGCAAGAAAACGCCGGGCGGCCTCCGGGGGCAGCCGCATGCAAGACGTGGCGCGGCTGGCGGGGGTGTCGATGATCACCGTGTCGCGGGTGTTGAATACACCCGGCAAGGTCGCCAGCGAGACGCGCGAGGCGGTGCTGGGCGCCATTCGCAAGAGCGGTTATGTGCCCAACCTCACGGCGGGCAGCCTGGCGTCCAACAAGAGCCGCATAATCGGCGCAATTGTGCCGACCATCGACAACTCGATATTTGCGGAAACCGTGCGCGGCCTCTCCGAGACGCTGGCGGCGGGCGGTTTCCAGCTCCTGTTGGGGCAAAGCGGCTACGACGAAGCCGCCGAAGAATCGCTGGTGCAAGCCTTTTTGGGCCGACGCGTCGATGGCCTTGTGTTGACCGGTGGCACTCATTCGAAGGCGACGCACGGGCGCCTGCGCCAAAGCGGTGTGCCCGTGGTGGAGACCTGGGATTTGCCGGCCAAACCGATTGACATGGTGGCCGGGTTTTCCAATTTCGAAGCAGGCCGCAAGGTGGCGGCGCACCTGCTGGCAAGCGGTCGGATGAAACTGGGTTTTGCCGGCGGGCCCGACGACCGCTCCGCAGCGCGGCTGGCTGGCCTGCGTGCGGCGCTCAAAGGCAAACGGGGCGCCTCGCTGCGGGTGATCCGCCTCGAAACAGGCGCTTCATTTCAGGGCGGGCGAAGCGTGATCGCGCAATATGCGGAAGCGGGCGCATTGCCGCAGGCCATTTTTTTTGGCAACGACGCGCTGGCTGCCGGCGCCTTGCTGGAGTGCCAGAGCCGCGCCATCGCGGTGCCGGCGCGGCTGGCGATTGTTGGCTTCGCGGATTTGGCCATCGCATCTGCCATGGAACCCGCCCTCACCACAGTGCGGGTGCCCACGCGGCGCATGGGCGAGGACGCAGGGCAGATGTTACTGGCCCGCCTTGCCGGCTCGGCGATGGACGAGCCGGTGCGTGATTTGGGCTTCGAGCTGGTCATGCGGGCCAGCAGCTGAACCGGCATACACTTTCACCGGGGCATGTCCAATCAAGCCCCGACTTTTCTGAAACACAGGAACCCAAGGAATCACCATGCAAAGTTATGACGTCGTCGAATGGGGCAAACCCCTGCAGGCCGCGATCCGCGAGACGCCTGCGCCCACCGGAACCGAGGTGCTGGTGCGCATCAAGTTTTGTGGCGTCTGCCACAGCGACGTGCACATCCGCGACGGGTATTTCGACCTGGGCGGCGGCAAAAAATTCCACATGTCCGAACGCGGCATGAAGCTGCCGGTCACGCTCGGGCACGAGCCTTATGGCACGGTCATTGCCGCCGGGCCCGACGCCAAGGATGTACCCATCGGCAAAGACATGCTGGTCTTTCCCTGGACCGGCTGTGGCACTTGCGCGCGGTGCCTGGAAGGCATGGACAACCACTGCATGGCGCCGCGTTACCTCGGCGTGCAACGCCCAGGCGGTTACGCCGACCATTTGATCGTGCCTCATCCGCGTTATCTGGTGGACGCCTCGGGTGTCGACCCGGCCTGGGCCGCCACACTGGCCTGCTCGGGTTTGACCACCTATTCGGCCGCCGTGAAACTGTTGCCGATTCCCAGAGACGAATGGGTGCTGGTGCTGGGCGCGGGCGGCCTGGGCCTCTCGGCCGTGGCAATGCTGCGCGGCCTGGGACACGAGCGCATCGTGGTGGCTGATCTGGATGCCAACAAATTCGCAGCGGCCAAATCGGCGGGTGCGGCAGCCACCGTGGCGGCAGGCGCCACCGATGCGCTCGACCAGCTCAAGGCGGCCACCGGCGGCATGATTTATGGCGCGATCGACCTGGTGGGCGCGGTGCAAACTTTCCAACTGGCCTACGCCGCCCTGCGCAAGGGCGGCAGATATGTGGTGTGCGGGCTTTACGGCGGCGAAGCGACTATTTCTATTGTCCCTGCCGTCCAGCGCGCCATCACGATCCAGGGCTCCTACGTGGGCAGTCCGCAGGAATTGCGCGAGGTGGTGGCGCTGGCCAAAGCCGGCAAGATCAAGCCCTTGCCGCTGGAGATGCGCGGCGCAGAGCGGATATCAGAAACCCTGGATCAGCTCAAGGCAGGCACCTTGATCGGGCGGGTCGTTGCCGAAATGGCCTGACACCGGCTATTTGACCTTGCCCAGGCCGACCCGGTAAGCCTCAAGTTTTGAGGCGTAATTCCGGGCGTCGCCGTAGCTGAGGAAATTGCGGTAACGCGCATGGGTTCCCAAGACCTTGTGGGCGTGTTTGATCGGGCAAAAGTACTCCTCGGTGCGCGCCAGTATTTCTGTCATGTAAGCCATCAGGCCATTGCCGTATTCGCAGTAGGCGCAGTGAAATTTCTCAATGAAATTGAGAAAACCCAGGTGGTGCCGGTCGTACACAAAGTAGTCGCTTCGGCGAACCTTGCGGATGCCATAGATCGGGAAACAGGTCCACTGGTACAGCGTGACCAGCAGGTCCAGCAGTACCATGGGAATGGCCATGCCGTAAATGACCGGGCCGGTGATCAGGTTCTGCGGGCGATTGGTGACCAGCCAGCGGAAAAAGCTGGTTTTGAGTTTGCGGTGCGCGTCGCGGACCGAGCGCTCAAACTCCACCCGTTTTCCCTTGATCTGGAAAAAAATGCGGCTCTCCTGCTCGTGCAGCGCCGTGCGCAACTCGTCTTCCAGTGTGGCCATCTGGGCCACCAATTGTGTGATTCGCTCGTCCATGGGGCTCCTGCGGCGGCCCGACACGCCGGCCCATGCCTGCCAGTGTCGAGCCAGAGCGCATTGTGCGCTCCCGGAGTTCAGGCCCGCTTCAGGTCGTGGTTCTTGAGCGGCAAACTGCGAATGCGCTTGCCCGTCGCTGCGAAGATGGCATTGAGCACAGCTGGAGCCGCCACGGCAATCGTTGGTTCGCCCACACCGCCCCAAAATCCGCCTGAAGGCATCACGATGCTTTCCACCGGCGGCATATTGTTCATGCGAATGGTGTCATAGGTGCTGAAGTTTTCCTGCTCCATCTTGCCATCTTTGACCGTGCATTCCTGGAAAAACGCGCCCGACAAACCATAAGCGAAAGAGCCTTCAATCTGGGCCTCAATCTGCTGCGGGTTCACGGCGTGGCCGGAATCCGTGGCGGCAACGATGCGGTGAACCTTCACCACACCTTCGCGGCTGACCGAAACTTCGGCGCAGGCGGCGACATAACTGCCAAAGCCGTGGGTTTGCGCCAGGCCCCGGAACACGCCCGGCGCCGCCGGTTTGCCCCAGCCGCCTTTGTCGGCCACGGCATTGAGAACTGCCAGCGCTTTGGGCATGTTGGTGAGCAGCTTCCGGCGTAGCGCCAGCGGGTCTTGCTTGGTTTCGTAGGCGATCTCATCGATGAAACTCTCCACGTAAATCGCGTTTTGGTTCAGGTTCACGCCGCGCCAAAAACCCACCGGCACATTCGGGTTGCGGATGGCGTGGTCGATCAACAGATTGGGAATGGTGTAGGTGAATTGCGCCTCGGGGCTCGGCGGGTTCAGGCCCTGGAAGGCCACCGGATCCTTGAAATTCACGATGTTTTGCGGCGCCACCTGCGAGAGGATCGACTGCCCGGCCACCCGCATGTGCAGGGCCGTAAGGTTGCCCTGCGCGTCCAGAGCGGCCGTCATTTTGCATTGCGACGTGGGGTGGAAGCGCCCCTGCAACATGTCTTCCTCGCGCGACCAGATCAGCTTGATGGGTGTGCCCGGCATCTCCTTGGCAATCGTCACCGCCTGGCGCACGTAGTCGGTCATGCCCCGGCGGCCAAAGCCGCCACCGAGGTGCATTTTGTAGACGTCGCACTGCGCTTGCGGCAGGCCCGCCACTTCCGCCGTCGCCGCGAGCGCAGCCTCGCCGTTTTGTGTGGGCGCCCAGACTTCACAGCGCGTGGGTGTGTAACGCGCGGTGGCGTTCATGGTCTCCATGCAGGCGTGGTTCTGGTGCGGGTAGCTGTAGATCGCTTCGATTTTTCTCGCGGCGCCAGCCATTGCGGTTTTCACGTCGCCGTTCTGGTTGCCAACGGCGGCTTCAGGCGCGTCCAGCGCGGCGCGCATCACCTTGGCGAATTCGACGCTGGACTGTTTGGCGTTCTCGCCGATGTCCCATTCAATTGGCAGCGCGTTCAACGCCGTCTGGGCGCGCCACCAGGTGTCTGCCACCACGGCCACCGCGTTGTCGCCGACCTTCACGACCTTTTTCACGCCGGGCCTTGAGGAAATTGCTGCTGCATTGAAGGATTTGAGCTTGCCGCCAAACACCGGGCTTTGTTTGATGGCTGCGTTGAGCATGCCGGGCAGGGTCAGATCCATGCCATAAATCTGCGCGCCGGTGGTTTTGTCGACGGTATCGAGCCGAGCCAGGCGTTTGCCGGCCAGCTTCCAGTCTTTCGGGTCTTTCAGCGCCACACCGGCCGGTGCTGGCGCGGTGAGTTTGCCTGCTGCAGCGGCCACCTGGCCGTAGGTCACCGTGCGGCCGCTCGGCGTATGGGTGATGACGCTGCTGGCCGCGCGGCATTCGGCCACGGGCACCTTCCATTCTTCGGCTGCGGCTTGCACGAGCATCATGCGAGCCGCCGCGCCGCCCTTGCGGACGTATTCGTTCGACTGGCGGATGCCCTGGCTGCCGCCGGTGCCGAAGTTGCCCCAAACGCGGTTGCGCGCGAGGTTGGTGGCGGGTGTCGGGTATTCGGTGCTGACCTTGGCCCAGTTCGCGTCGAGTTCCTCGGCAACCAGCTGCGCCAGGCCCGTCAGGGTGCCCTGGCCCATTTCCGAGCGGGCGATGCGGATGACGATGTTGTCGTCCGGCTTGACGACGACCCAGGCATTGACTTCAGTGGGCAAGGTCTGTGCGGCGGCGTCGCCACTGAACGGGATGTGAAAGGCGAGGGTCAGGCCACCCGCTGCGGCAGCGGACGTGCCCAGAAAGCTGCAGCGGTTAATGCCAGGGTTCGATCCACGGCCGGCGGGAGTTTTGAGCAAGGTGTTCATGGTGTGCACTTTCAGGCGATGCTGCCGTCGGCGTGTTGAATGTTCAGCGCGGCGGTTTTGGTGTCGCCGCCGTTGGCCACCACTTTGATCGCCGCGCGGATGCGGTTGTAGGTGCCGCAGCGGCAAATGTTGGTGATGGCCGCGTCAATACCGGCATCGGTCGGTTTCGGCTTGTCTTTGAGCAACGCCACGGTGGCCATGATCATGCCGCTTTGGCAGAAGCCGCACTGCGGCACGTCCAGCGCCGCCCAGGCCTTTTGCACCGGGTGCGAGCCGTCCCGTGTGAGGCCTTCGATGGTAATGATCTTTTCTTTCAGTTCGACCGTGGAAACCGGTCGCACGCAGGAGCGGGTGGGAACGCCGTCGATGTGCACGGTGCAGGCGCCGCAAGCGGCGATACCGCACCCGTATTTGGAGCCGGTCAGTCCCAGCTGTTCGCGCAGCACCCAAAGAAGCGGCGTATCGCCTTCCGCCTAAAAATTGCGCACCGCGCCGTTCACGTTCAGTTGTGCCATGTCGTGGCTCCTGTGGATTTGAATTGGAATTGGAAAACCGTTCCACCGAACGTCTTACGGCGGATGGCGGAAGTTTGCAGCCGGTGGGCGCAATCGGCCAGGCGCGGTATGCTTTCGCCTGCCATGACACCACAGAACCTGCCCTCCAGCGCACCCCGGCAAGCCTTGCCGGTTTTGGCCAAAACGCCCCCCTCGGGTTATTACGCGGTGATCTTCAGCGCGGTTCGAACCGAAGGCGACAAGGGTTATGCCGCGATGGCCGACCGGATGATGGAACTGGCGGCCCGGCAGCCCGGCTACCTCGGCGCGGACAGCGCGCGGGGCGACGACGGCTTGGGCATCACCGTGAGTTATTGGGACAGTGAGGCGGCAATCCGGCAATGGAAACAAAACACCGAGCACCAGATGGCGCAGGCGGGCGGGCACTCGACCTGGTACGCGAATTTCGAACTGCGAGTGGCCAAAGTGGAGCGCAGTTACGGAAAATAGCCAACCGTTTCACTGCCGCGCCGGCACAAGCGGTCAGATTTCTCAATTTTCAGTTTTAAGTTTTCAATCAAGCAAAGGCGGTTCATCCATGGCAATTTACGAAAAACGCACCTATTCGGTGATGGTCGGCCAAATGGCTGAAGTCTCGCGCCTCTACAGCACCGAAGGGTTTCCCGCGTTGGAAGCCGGCGGGTTCAGCAAGAACCTGGTCGGTTACTTCATCAGCGACACCGGCGAGTTGCACCAATTGATGCATTTGTGGAAGTTCGATGACGATGCGGCACGCCGCGACCACTGGGCCCGCCTCTTTGCCAACCAGGCATTCATGGCGTTTGCCAAGCAGCTCAGGCCCTTGTTGAAAACGCAGCAAAACCAGCTGCTGGTGGCCGCGCCTTGGGGCCCGCACCCCTGAATGATTCAGTCCGATGAAGCCTGGCGCTCGGGCTGCACGCGTCTGGCGCCATCAAAGCGCTGGTTCCAGTAGGCCTTTTGCATGTCTTCAACGCGCACTGCGGACCCTGCTCGCGGCGAGTGTATGAATTTGCCTTCACCGACATAAATGCCGACATGGCTGAAGGTTTTTTTGAGGGTGTTGAAGAACACCAGGTCGCCGGGCTGAAGCTCGGCCTTGTCGATTTGCACGGTGGCGGCGGCCTGTTGTTCCGCTTTGCGCGGCAGCAACAGGCCGGCCGACTGCTCATACAAGGCACGCACAAAGCCGCTGCAGTCAAAACCGGTCTCAAAACTGTTGCCGCCCCGTTTGTAAGGCACACCCAGAAACCCCATGGCGGTAACGACCAGCTCGGAGGCTTTTTCCGCCACATTGCGGGCCACGCGTTGCGTGACGTTCTGGCCGGCCTCGCTGATCTGTGAGAGCAGACCTTTGTCGGCCAAAAAGTTGTCCATGTCGTCGCCCGATCCACTGGGGGCGGCCTGGCTGGTGGCGGCGAGGCTGAGGCAAATCAGGGCCGCCGCAGCCTCCCTGCCAAACCGGCCGCACGAATGCGCAGCGCGCGCGGTGGGGGTGGCGGGTATATTTGCACGAACCATGGTCACGAGGATAACCGGTCTCAAAGCTTCGGGTCAAGTTAATGTTGCTAATTCGGTATTGATTGTAAGTTATTGATTTAATTTAATTTAATTTAATTTAACTTAATTTTACTAAAGGCGAAATTTTTATGTTCAAAACAATCCGGCTCAGCAACACCGAAGGCTTCAGGGCCGAATTGACCCCTGTCGACGAGGCGCTCCTGCCACCCGACGGTGAGGGCGAAGTCACCGTTTCAGTTGCTTATTCCACCCTGAATTTCAAGGACGGTCTGGCGATCACCAACAAAAGCCCAGTGGTGCGCAACTGGCCGATGGTGGCTGGCATCGACGGCGCGGGCGCCGTGCTGGCGTCACGCCATCCGGCCTGGAAGGCGGGCGATGCCTTCATCCACAACGGCTGGGGGGTGGGCGAGACGCGCTGGGGTTGCCTTGCCGAAAAAGCCCGATTGAAGGGCGACTGGCTGGTGAAACTGCCCGCTGCGTTCAGCGCGCGTCAGGCAATGGCGATCGGCACGGCCGGTTACACCGCCATGTTGTGTGTGCTGGCGCTGGAAGACGGCGGACTGAAACCCGGCGCGGGCGAAGTGCTGGTGACGGGCGCGACGGGCGGCGTGGGCAGCGTGGCCACCGCCCTGCTGGGCAAACTCGGCTACAACGTGGTCGCCGCCACCGGAAAAATCAGTGAAGAGGCCTATTTGAAGGCGCTCGGCGCGACCTCGATCATCGACCGTTCCACCTTGAGCGCGGCCGGCAAGCCGTTTCAAAAGGAGCGCTGGGCCGGTGTGGTCGACGCGGTCGGCTCCCACACGCTCGCCAACGCCCTGGCACAAACGCGTTACGGCGGTGTGGTGGCAGCCTGTGGGCTCGCCCAAGGCATGGACTTGGCCACCAGCGTGATGCCGTTCATTTTGCGCGGCGTCACGCTGGCCGGTGTCGATTCGGTGATGGCGCCGCTGGCCAAGCGCCAACGCGCTTGGGACCGTCTGGCGCGGGACCTCGATCTGACACTGCTGGAGTCGATGATCGACGAAGTGCCGCTGGAGGGCGCGATTGCCAAAGCGCAGCAGCTGATGGACGGCAAGGTACGGGGGCGGGTGGTGGTTCGCGTGGGGTGACGGTGGGGTAAGGGTGGGGTGAGGGCCGTTGGCGGGCCGGGTCGGAACTCGGGTTTCCATCCGATCAGCCACGGTCATTTTGAAGGTGTGGTTTGCGGCAATTATTTGCTATACTAAATATAGCTAATTAGGCATGATATTGGTGACTTAGATGCCGATTTGTCTCATAAAATTTTGCTGGAGCGTCTTTGAGCCGACTTTCGTACCCGATATGGGTATATTTGATTTGAAACTCCAGATGGCCCCAGCGGGCTGTGGAACTCAAGTACGCTGCTTCGTGCTGGCTGGGTGAGGGAAGCAAAGGACGGTTGCGGGTTCAGTCAGACATCTGCACAAATACGCGACCACCCTCGATGCGCACCGGGTAGCTGCGAATATCTTCTGTAACCGGCGCGCAGGTGCCACGGCCATTGCGCACGTCAAACTTGCCCTGGTGCAGCGGGCATTCAATTTCATAACCATCAAGAAAGCCGTCGCACAGCCGCGCATGGCCGTGGGTACAGGTGTTGTCGGTGGCGAAAATGCTGCCTTCGACTTTGTAGAGGGCAATGTCGCGACCGCCGACCTGCAGGCCAATCACATCGTCTTCGGGCACGCCGGGTTCGTCGGTGGCGTCAATCCAGTTGGAATTGCTCATGGTTTAAACGGGATAGATGATGGAATTGGGGATCATTTCGCTGTCGTACACGCAGTGGCGCGACGCGAACTTCAGGCCTTCGGGCGTGCGCACGATCACGTCGATATAGCGGCCAACATTGAAGACGGTGGACTCCTGCGACAACTTGGTGCGGAAAACGGCGTAGTTGGCTTCCGATTCGAAGCGGTTTGCCTCGACCGTGCGAATCAGCGGCGCCCCGACGACGTGACGCTGGTAATAGGGGTCATGAAACAGCGTTTCGCGAATGCCATAGACGCGGTCTTTGAGCATGCCTTTGCTTTCAAATAGCAGGGTTGCCAGCGGGAAGCCGCGTTCGTGGTTTTCACGCGGGATCAGCTTGTAGATGCAGTCCTCAGTGAAAAACTCGGGCCACAAATTCCAGTTGCCCGAATCGACCGCCTGTGCGTAATCGGCATACAACTGCGTGACCTGCCGGTAGTCTTCGAAATTGATGTTGGCAGCGGTATTCATTGGGTAGCCTCCATCACTTCGCGCCAGTATTGGTACATGCCGCGTATCAATGTCTCGGTGACCATGTGGTCGGTGTCCTCGACAGTGCGCCCACCCAGCTCGGCCAGCGTGCGGTGGTAAGGCTTCTGCTCGAAGCCTTTCTGCGAGAACTCGATCACCTCGCCGTCGTCAGCCGATACGAAGCCGGCGGGGCCGAACAGGTTGGCCTGGCGCAACCGGCGCTGCGTCATCTCTTCTGTGTCGTCCTCAAAGCCGAAGTGCGTCCACACAAAATCGAAGGAACCGTGGCCATCCGGCTGGATGTGGCGGGTGGAGACGCTGTTGACCTGCTGCTGCAGGATGACGCTGGGAAACAGCGTCATCATCACGGCGGTCGGGCCGTCCCACCAGGGTTCGGGCACGATGTCGAGGAAGCGCGGATCGTTAAGTTCCATGCTCTCCTTGAAGCTGGACACCTGGGTGACCTGATCGGCCTTGCCCGACTGGCCGCGCGTGGAAATCATGGCGGCATGGCGGTGGCGAGCGTCCATTTTCAGTTCGGACTTGTTGTCAGCGCGCCAGAGGCCGAAGGTGACAAACCAGGTGTGCAGCAGGCCGGGGTGGTACGGATCCTTGATGTTCTCCTGCATCAGCTTCCAGTTGCCGGGAATGCGCTGGCGGTTGTAACCCAGAATCTTCAGTTTGCGGCCGTCGAAGAGGCGGTCGAAATACCCCAGGATGACCGGCCCGAGGAAGTCTTCGAGCGATTCGACGTCGTGGTCGAAACTGGCAAACACCACGCCGCCGCGCGTCGCGACTTTGAGCTTGTTAAGGCCATGGTCGGTGGTCTTGAAGTCTGCGGGCATGCCCCCATTGACCTTGCCGTCCTGCCTGACGCCACGGCGAAACGGCACACCCTGCAGATCACCCTTCAGCGTGTAAGTCCATTGGTGGTAGGGACAGACAAACTCCTTTTTATTGCCATGGCGTTCGCGGCAGAACTGCATGCCACGGTGGGCGCAGACATTCTCGACCACACCGATGCCGCCGTCGGCGTCGCGCACCATGATCACCGAACGCTCTCCGACCACCGTGCGCTTGAAGTCGCCGGTGTTGGGGACCTCGGCAACGAGGCCGAGGTAGTTCCAGTGTTTTTTGTAGAAGAAGCGTTCGAGCTCCTTCTTGTGCTGATCCGGGTCGGTGTACGCCATGAAGGGAATCCGGCTGGTGCCATCGGATTCCCAATGGATCTTGATGGGAAAGGTTTCGCCGGTTGTGGTGGTTGATGCGGGGGTCGATGCAGTCATCTCTGTCTCCTTTTCTCAGGTAATTCAGCGCTTGGGCATCAGGGTGCCACTGCGACCGTGATGCCAGCCAGGCCCGCAATGTCGCCCTGCATCACGTCACCCGCAACCACGGCATTCACGCCTTCGGGGGTGCCGGTCATGATGATGTCGCCAGGCTCCAAGGTTTCGTATTCGGACAAATAAGCGATGCATTCCGAAACCGACCAGATCAGCTTGGCAATGTCTGACGATTGGCGGGCGCCGCCATTGACGGTGACGCTGATTGCGCCTTGCGCCACATGGCCGCTATCGGTCACACGTGACAGCGTGCCGATGGGTGCCGACAGCGAGAAGGACTTGCCGAATTCCCACGGGCGGCCCTTGTCGCGCGCGTCGAGTTGCAGGTCGCGGCGTGTCATGTCCAGACCCACGCCGTAACCGTAGACATGGTCCAGCGCATCGGCTACGGCGATGTCGCGGCCGCCCTTGCCGAGGGCGACGACGAGTTCAATTTCGTGGTGGAAGTTCTCCGTCTTCGGTGGATAGGGAATGCTGACCGGCGATGACGCATCGACCGCCGCGTTGGCCGGTTTCATAAAGAAGAACGGTGGATCACGCTCAGGGTCTTTGCCCATCTCGCGCGCATGGGCGGCGTAGTTCCGGCCTACGCAAAAAATCCGATTGACGGGAAAGCGTTCGCGGATGCCTGCTACTGCGAGCGTGGGGATGGTGGCGGGTTCGATGGCGTAATTCATGGGCTTGTGTCCTGTAAGGAAGTTGAAATGTCGAAAAATTCTCAAGCGCGGTGTTCGCGCCACAGGCCCAGAGCCTGCTGCACGGGGCGATCTGAATAACTGAAGAGCACGGCTTCGGGGCCGGCGCGGAACTGATGGCTGTGCCATGACGGCACCACCAGTACGTCGTTTTCATCCAGGCGAACGGTCTTGCCTTCGACGCTCGCTTCGGCGCCGCCGCTGAGGCACACGTACACCGTGCCGTCGGTGCAGCGGTAAGGCCGCGTTTCGAAGCCTGCGGGAATCAGCTGGGAGAATGCCGCCATCGTCGGCATCGGCGAGCGGCCAGTTGCCGGGTTGATGTAGCGCTGTTTGTGGCCGAAGTGCGCATCGGGGCTGCCTGCGGCGATGGCTTGCAGTGAAGCCAGCGTGCGTTCCCACGGATAGACAAATACCTTGGTCGGCTCGGCTGGCTGCTGGTAAAAATCGACCGGAACCATGTTTGCGCCGTAACGCGCCAGCGCATCGCCTTCCGGCCGGACGATGGCCTGGTAGTTGCTGTCGCTTTTCTCCGCAAATCCGGCATCGAGGAAACGCACGATAGGAATGTCCAGACCGTCGAGCCAGACCACGGGCTGGCTGCCCAGGTTGCCGTGGTCGTGCCAGGTCCAGGCGGGTGTGATGATGAAGTCACCGCGGCGCATCGTCGTGCGTTCGCCATCGACTGCCGTGTAGGCTCCTTCGCCGTCCAACACCAGCCGCAGCGCGGACTGGGTATGGCGGTGAGCCGGCGCCACCTCCCCTGGCATGATGAGTTGCAGACCTGCATACAGCGACTGCGTGATGCAGGACTGCCCGCGCAAAGCGGGGTTTTCCAGGATCAGAACACGGCGCTCGGCTTCGGCCGCGCTGATCAGTGTGCCGGCTTCCATGACCCGGTCAAGCACGTCGGCGTATTTCCACAGATGCGAAACCGCAGGCGACTTGGGCGAGTGCGGCACCAGTGCGCCCAGCACTTCCCACAGCGGTGTCATGTTGTCGACGCCGATGCGCTCGTAATAGGCTTTGCGGCTCAGTTGGGATTCGATGTCGAGATTTCTGGCGTTCATGGCTAATCCTGTTGATTTTTCAAGTGCCGCTGGCGTAAAACGCGTCAGCGTAAATTTGCTCGGAAAGTACGCCCATCTGGCGCACCAGCAAGGTGGTGGCCTCGACCATCGGCGGCGCACCGCAGAGGTAAGCGCGGAAGCCTTCCAGGCTGGACCAGTCCTGGGCGATGGCTTCGGTGACCAGGCCGGTACGGCAGCCGGGCGCCTGGCCGGACGTGAGCACAACGTGCACATGCAGTTGCGAATGCTGGCGCTCAAGCTCCGCCAGCCATTCGCGGCCGTAGATGTCGCGTTCGGAGCGCACACCGAAATACAGGTGGATGCTGTTCTGCATGCCTTCTGAAATGACACCGCGGATGATGGACAGGATTGGCGCGAGGCCCGTGCCGCCTGCCACGCAGAGCATCGGGCCCTCATGCTTGCGGCGCAGGTAGGCCGAGCCCAGCGGGCCGCTAACACGCACTGCGTCGCCAACCTTCAGCGTGTTGGCGATGTAGCCAGTGACGCGGCCATCGGCCACCAGGCGCACATGAAACTCCAGCTCGCCATCAGCGAACAGGCCCGCCATCGAATAGGGGCGGATGTGGTCCGGCGTGAACTGAAGTTGAGCATACTGACCAGGAGAAAACTCGATGGGCTTGGCCGGCTTCAGCCGGAGGCGTTTGATATCGTGGGTCTGGTCTTCCACTGCGACGACCGTGGCCTTGACAATTTTTGCCGTATGGACAACGACCTCGTCGGGCTCAGGGATTTCAACAATGCAGGACTCCGTCATGAAGGTTTGGCATGCCAAGACATACTGGTGTTCGCCCAGCAGTGGAAGCTGCGCGGCCCGGCCCGAATCGAGCACATGCCCCTGAACAAGCTTACAGCGGCAGGTGCCACAACGCCCGGCCAGGCAGCTGTACGATACCGGCACGTCGTTTTCGCGCAGGGCCTCCAGCAGGTTCACCCCGACGGCTACGTTCAGCGTACGTTGGAGCGGTTGGATAAAAAGTTCCATCGTGGTCGGTCGGGTATATCTCTTGGGAAAATTGCCTTGTTGCCTGCTTTCTGGCGCACATCAACGGCTATGGGGGCAATGATCGGATGCCTACTAAAATCAGTCAATACAATGTCGTTAATGTTTTGTATCACTGAAATCAATAATTGTTAGAGACCGTGGATGGAACTCAAGGACATCGACCTGAACCTGCTGGTTGTCTTCAATCAACTGCTGATTGAAAGAAAAGTCTCCAAGGTTGCCGAGAACCTGGGCCTCGGGCAGCCAGCGGTCAGCAACGCATTGGCACGTCTGCGCAAGCTGTTTGGCGACGAACTCTTTTTGCGCACTTCAAGCGGCATGCAGGCTACGCCCTTTGCAGATCAGCTCGCAGAATCCATTGGTTATGCCTTGGGGATGATTCACGGTGCCGTCAACGCCAAGAATTCATTCGACCCTGCAAGCAGCAAGCGGACCTTCTCTATCGGGATGACCGATATAGGGGAAATTTATTTCCTTCCTCCGCTGATGAAGAAAATTCAACTTCTTCCGGGAGTCACCAAAGGTGTTCAGGGCAGTAAGGATCTTTTTATACGTGGCGGTGCCGCTGATCA
>JANNEZ010000354.1:0-3827 GCA_031379255.1 Rhodoferax sp.
ACGAGAGCACGAGCGAGCAGATTGCGTCCTTCTTCCCGGGCCTGCAAAAGGGCGACCTGCCCGATGGCGAGGGCTGGGCCGTGGAAACCGTGGCGCTCTCCACCCACAACGGCACGCACCTGGACGCGCCCTACCACTTCCACAGCACCATGGACAAAGCCTTGGGCGACAAGAAGCCTGCCATCGCCATCCACGATGTGCCGCTGGACTGGTGTTTTCAGCCCGGCGTGAAGCTGGACTTCACCGGTTTTGCCGATGGTTATGTCGTCACAGCGCAAGACGTTGAAAACGAGCTCAAACGCATCAAGCACACGCTGTCGCCGCTGGAGATCGTCATCATCAACACCCGCGCCGGCAAAAAATACGGCAACCCGGATTACGTGAGCAGCGGTTGCGGCATGGGTTACGGTGCCACCATGTACCTGCTGGAGCGCGGCGTGCGCCTGACCGGCACCGACGCCTGGAGCTGGGACGCGCCCTTTGTGCACACCGCCGTGAAATACGGCGAAACCAAAGACGCCTCACTGATCTGGGAGGGCCACAAGGCTGGGCGCGACATTGGGTATTGCCATCTGGAGAAATTGCACAACCTGGAGGTGTTGCCACCCACCGGGTTTTACATCTCCTGCTTCCCGCACAAGATTCGCGGCGCATCGGCGGGCTGGACGCGCGCTGTGGCCATTTTTGACGACGCATTGATGCCCCCACGCGCGAACAGCTCACAGGCTGTCGTCGTAAACGGCTAATCTATCCGCCCTCTACTTGGTTAACCGGGTGCTGGGAACCGGCCATGGCAGAGGGCAATTGCTCACCGCGAATTGTGTGCTTGTGCATTGCCAGTCTTTGGCCTGGCTAGCTTTGCATCTTTCACTACCGCGCGCAAGGTTTGGACAAACAGATTGGCCACCGGACTGAGCGCCCTGTCCTTTAATCTCACAATTCCAACTGGCTGGGAATCTATGTCCATTGCCATTGGCAAGATTCTGAGCGAAGCCTTGACGGAACTGAAGCGCAGGTAGGACGCTGGCAGGACGGTCAAATACCTGCCTGTGGCCACCAAGGCGGTTTGCAACTCCATGGAAACGCAATGCACGCTAATGTGTGGAAACGGCTGGCCGGCTAATTGGAATGCTTGCCCGAATGGGCTCGCCAATGTGCTGGAACCGCTGGGTAAGCACCAGGCCGCATCCGCCAGTTGCGCGAGCTGGAGCTTACGACCGCGAAATCCCGTATTTTCCCGACTGGCGACGATCACCATCGGATCATCGAATAGCGCTTCTTGCTCGAGCCCTTCATCTGGCTCTGCACTTAATCGGGTAAACCACAAATCAAATGCGTGGTCTTGCAACGCTTTTGGCTGCTCGCTGGCTGAACCCGAAGTAGAGACATGAATGACGATTCGGGGATATTGACGCGAAAGCCGGTCAATCGCCAGCGGCAGCACGCTGGCGTGCCATGGCGCCGACCAAATGACCCGCACCTCACCGACCGTAGGGTCGGCCAAAAACTGTATCTGCTCAATTGTGCGCTTGAGGTCGTCAAAGAGATCGAGCGACCCACTGAGCAGCGCCGCGCCATAGGCCGTAGGGGCAACGCCCTGCGACGTGCGTTCGAGAAGCTTGACACCCAACAGCCGCTCCATATCGCCAATCGCCTTGGTGACCGCAGGTGGCGTGAGCGCCACTTCGGCGGCCGCCTTTGCCATGCTGCCCAGTTGCACCGCTGCACGAAAGGTATGCAGGTCTTTGAGCTTGAGCCTGCGTGCAATACGGTCGATATGTTGGTTGACATGGGGGGCTATGGGCTGCATGGTCATTGAACATTCAATAAAAATGAATAGGATATGTCTAAGTATTAATTCTAATTTAATGTCACCAAGGCTACGATACCCCTCATCTGTACTTTTTACCCTCACTTTACCCAACGACAAGGAGCGCCATCATGAAAAAACTCAACCGCATCCAATCGAGGTGGATCACGCTGTTGGCGGCACTGTTTCTGGGTTTCACCGCCACTTTTGCCGGCGCCCAGGACTACCCGGCACGGCCTATTCGAGTGGTGCTGCCTAGCGCGCCAGGCTCTTTGTTCGACACCACAACACGGATGGTCTTTTCCAAGGTATCTGAAGCACTGGGCCAGCCAGTCACCATTGAAAACACGGCGGGCGCCGGTGGCGCCATCGGCGTTGCATCGGTCGCCCGCGCACCTGCGGACGGCTACACATTGATGGCCACGGTCAACACGGCGTTGACGGTCGCGCCATTGCTGCAGTTAAAACCCGTTTACGACCCGATACGTGATTTTGAGCCGGTGGCGATGCTCACGCAGATCAGTGAAGTATTGGTTGCGCACCCCTCGCTGGGGGTGAAAACGCTGGAAGACTTCGTTCGACTTGCCAAATCGCAGCCTGGGAAAATCCCCTATTCCAGTGCTGGCAACGGCTCTGTGCAGCACCTGTTTATGGAATTGTTCCAGCGCAAGGCCGGCATACAGTTGTTGCACGTCCCCTACAAAGGCGTACCCCCCGCGCTGCAAGCCGTGCTGAGTGGCGAAGTTGGGGCTATCAATGTGGGCATTGGCCTGGCGCGTGCGCACATCGCCAGTGGCAAACTGGTGGCACTTGCCAAAACCGGTTACCCCGCGCGGGACGCGCTTCCCGGTGTGCCAGCCCTGACCACCCAGTATCCGGATGCGGAATCCATCGGCTGGCTGGGCATATTTGCCCCCAAGGGAACACCCAAAGAGGTGGTCGCAAAGCTCAATGCAGAGATCGCGAAAGCCTTGGCGCTACCCGACGTCAAAGCGCGATTGGAGGGTCTCGATCTGAATGTCGCCAGCGGATCACCAGGTGATCTCGGCATGGTATTGCGCGCGGACATTGCGCTGAACCGTGATCTGGTAACGAGTATTGGATTGAAAGCCGATTGATGTTGCATGACATCCATGAGACCTGCCGATGCCGGACCTCAGGCGGAAGCCGCAAACCGGATTTGTTGAAACCCCAAGTTGGGCACATCCCCGGAGGGAGGCTGCAAAACCACGCGACCTTGCGCAGCGCTGGCAGCTTCCTCCCGCTGGATATTTTCAACCAGCCGATGGATATCGAAACCTGCATCCTTTGCAAAATTTTCTTTGGTGACACGCAATGCCTTGAGAATTTCGTCAGTCATCGTCTTCTCCTAACAGCTCTTCCGGTGGGCAAATAAAAGGCAGCGCCAGGCCGACGCCTTGCAACTTCGCAGCAATTTTTGCCTGTATCACAGGGTTGGCGATGTGCTTGAAGTTCCAACTCAACAAAAAGTCAACTTTGTGAACTGCCGCAATGGCAATGTGCAAGGCGTCTTCAGCCGCCTTTGGGGGCGTGCTGCTGCCAGCGTATCGCCATCGCGGCATTCACGAACAACCACCTCGGACAAAAACTACTCAAAATCTGACCGGCGTTCCCACCACCTTCGGGTCAATAGCTGGCGTGAGGATCCCACCAGGGACGCGCTTTCTCTGGCAGGTCAGGTAACTGAAGACGGAGGTCTCAACGTACACGCGGGGCTTCATGCAAACACTTTACCGGATTTCGCAATTGAAGCGGCACGATGTTCACACCCAGATGTCGCGCCTTTTGACCCTTTTGGGATATTCTCGATACACGCTCGAACTTCGTTGGACTGGAACACCTCATGGTTATCAATCACACCGCGCTCAACCACACCCATAACCCGTCTGCCACAAGCTGGCTTGCGGCTGCCAACGGCCACCCGGACTTTCCCATCCAGAACCTGCCCTACGCCATGTTTGCCGAAAGCGGCACATACCCCTTTTGGCGGGCGGGC
>JANNEZ010000371.1:0-2707 GCA_031379255.1 Rhodoferax sp.
GCAATCGGGCCGATCTCCTTGGCGACCCATTCGCGCAGCATTTTGGCCATGGCAACGGCTTCAGCGCCTTCAGGGCGTGGGCGTTTCAGCACCACAAAGGCGCAAATCGCCTCGCCGGTCAGGTCGTCGGGCCGGCCCACCACGGCCGCTTCGGCCACCAAATCGGTCTTGGCGACCAGCGCCGACTCAATCTCCATCGTGCCCAGGCGGTGGCCGGACACGTTCAGCACGTCGTCAATGCGGCCGGTGATGCGGCAATAGCCCCGGTCCTCGCCGCCGTGCGCGGCGTTTCCGGAACTGCGCACAGCACCGTCGCCCGCCAGGTAATACGTGCCGCCCATTTCCGCCGGGAAGTAGCTCTTCTTGAAGCGCTCCGGGTCGCCCCAGATGGTGCGGATCATCGAAGGCCAAGGGCGTTTGATCACCAGCATGCCGCCCGAGCCATTGGGCACATCATGCCCCGCCTCGTCCACGATGGCGGCCATGATGCCGGGCAGCGGCAGCGTGCACGAGCCGGGCACCAGCGGCGTGGCGCCGGGCAGTGGTGTGATCACGTGGCCGCCGGTTTCGGTCTGCCAGAAGGTGTCGACAATCGGGCAGCGCTCGCCGCCGACGTGTTTGTGGTACCACATCCAGGCTTCGGGGTTGATCGGCTCGCCCACACTGCCCAGGATGCGCAGGCTGGAGAGGTCAGAGCGCGCCGGGTGCGATTTTTCGTCGCTCTCGGCCGCCTTGATCAGCGAGCGGATCGCCGTGGGCGCGGTGTAGAAAATCGTGCACTTGTGCTTCTCGATCATCTGCCAGAAGCGCCCGGCGTTCGGGTAGGTGGGAATGCCCTCAAAGATGATCTGCGTGGCGCCTGCCGCCAGCGGGCCATAAGCCACGTAGGTATGGCCGGTGATCCAGCCGATGTCTGCCGTGCACCAGAACACGTCGGCGGGCTTGATGTCAAAGGTCCATTCCATCGTCAGTTTGGCCCACAGCAGGTAACCGCCGGTGCTGTGTTGCACGCCTTTGGGTTTGCCGGTGGAGCCCGAGGTGTACAGCACGAAGAGCGGGTGCTCGGCGTTCACTGCTGCCGGCGCGCTGGTGGCGCTCTGGCCCTTGAGCGCGTCGTCAAAACTCAGGTCGCGCCCGGCCGCCATGTTGCAGGGCGTGGGCGTGCGCATGTAGACGAACATTTTTTTGATGCTCTCGCAGCCGCCCAGCGCCAAGCCTTCGTCCACGATGGACTTCAAAGGCAGCTCCTTGCCGCCGCGCATCTGGAAGTTGGCGGTGATCACGGCGCTGGCGCCGGCGTCGATGATGCGCTCTTGCAGGCTCTTGGCGGAAAAGCCGCCGAACACCACGCTGTGGGTGGCGCCAATGCGGGCGCAGGCCTGCATGGCAATCACGCCCTCGACTGTCATCGGCATGTAGATGATGACCCGGTCGCCCTGCTGGATGCCATTCGCCTTGAGGGCGTTGGCGAACTGGCTCACGCGGGCCAGCAATTCCTTGTAGGTGATTTTGGCGACGGCGCCGTCGTCCGCCTCGAAGATGATGGCGGTCTTGTTCTCGACCGGCGTGCCCATGTGTTTGTCAAGGCAATTGGCCGACGCGTTGAGTTCGCCGTCTTCAAACCATGTGTAGAACGGCGCTTTCGTTTCATTCAGGGTTTTGGTGAAAGGCCTGGTCCACACCAGGTTGTCGCGGGCGAGTTTGGCCCAAAAACCTTCAAAATCGTTTTCAGCCGCCTTGCACAGCGCGTCGTAGGCGGGCATGCCCGAAACGCGCGCTGCCTGTTGCATCGCGGCTGGCGGCGGGAAGACGCGGTTTTCAACCAGGATGGATTCGATGGCGGTACTCATTGATGACGTCTCCTTGTGTTCGGGTCCGCCGGCATTGTTCTGTCGGGCACTTACAGGCCACTGACTTTCACCGGGCTGACAATCTTAAGACATCCCCTGGGCGCGCCTACAATTGATTTTTTACCCCCTGGCGCACGCCAACACCGGACCCGAATCCATGAGCTCTCCCCGCAAATCCACCGACAACGGCATGCGCGCCCTGCCCAACCTGATCTTCGCCAGCCGCTGGCTGCAGATGCCGCTGTACCTGGGCCTGATCGCCGCGCAGGCGGTGTACGTTTTCCATTTTGGCATCGAGCTTTTCCACCTGATTGGCGCCGCGTTTGGCAACCAGTCGGATGTGGATGCGCTGGTCAAAAGCATCGGTTATGTGGCGGACGCCAAAATCACTTCGCTCAATGAAACTGTGATCATGCTGGTGGTGTTGGCGCTGATCGACGTGGTGATGATCTCCAACCTGCTGATCATGGTGATCGTGGGCGGCTACGAGACGTTTGTGAGCCGCATGAACCTGGAAAACCACCCGGACCAGCCCGAGTGGCTCAGCCACGTGAACGCCAGCGTGCTCAAGGTGAAGCTGGCCACTGCCATCATTGGCATCTCGTCGATCCATCTGCTTAAAACCTTTATCAACGCCGCCAACTATTCGGAGAAAGTGCTGATGTGGCAGACCATCATCCACATGACTTTCCTGTTCAGCGCGATGGCCATCGCCTACACCGACAAACTGATGGAGCGGGCCGACCACGACGCCAAGAAGGTCGACGGCCGCGCCAACAACGACTGAATTTCATCGACCAACCGTCTGCATCATCCGACACCATGACCACCACCATCCAAGCCGCCGACCTCGTCGA
>JANNEZ010000375.1:0-13660 GCA_031379255.1 Rhodoferax sp.
GAAGTGCCCAACATGCCTTCCGCCGAGTTGATGCAAGCCGCGCCAGGCGAGGCCAGCAGCGCCATCCGCGCGCGGTGTGTGGCGGCGCGCGAACGCGCCCTCACCCGCCAGGGCAAAACCAATCAGGCCCTGCAAGGCAAAGAGATCGACAGCCACCTGCTGCTCGATGCGGCGGCCGCCAAGTTCCTCAACGTGGCGGCCACGCGGCTCGGCTGGTCCGGGCGCAGCACCCACCGCGCGCTCAAAGTCGCCCGCACCATTGCCGACCTCGCCGGCGCGCGCCTTACGCAGGTGACGCATGTGGCCGAGGCGATTCAATACCGGCGGGCAGTGCGCAGCGGCGCCTGAGCCCTACCGGGCTGCCGGGCTGCCGGGCAGCCGGGCTGCCGGGCTGCCGGGCTCGGTGCAGATCGCCGCTTCTGGTTTTTGGTTTATTGCTATTTGTCATTTGTCATTTGTCATTTGTCAATTGTAATTTTCAATTATTTATATATCAATAAACACAAATAATTCGTGACTTAATGGCCGAAAAGACTGAAAATCTGCAATGAAACACCAAATTCAACCCATTTGTTAATATGGGTGTTAACAAATGGGTTGCCATGTTGCCTCAATCAGGTGTCCACCCATGAGCCCCGCCAACCCGCATGACCGCCGCCTGGTCGGCTGGCTCTCGCTGGCGCAGTTGGTCAGCTGGGGCAGCGTGTTTTACCTGTTCGCGCTGGTGATGGGGCCGGTCGAGCGCGAGCTGGGCTTGAGCCGCGTGCAGTCTTCGCTGGCGTTCAGCCTGTGTTTGCTCACCGAAGGCCTGCTGGCGTTTCCCGTCGGGCGATGGATCGACAAAGGCCACGAACGCGCTGTGATGACCACGGGGTCGCTGCTGTTGGCGCTCGGCCTCGCGCTGCACGCGATAGTCAACACCCTCGCCGGTTTTTATGCCGTCTGGCTGCTGCTGGGCGTGGGCATGTCGATGACGCTTTACCAGCCGGTGTTTGCCGTTGTTACGCGGCGTTTCCCGCAAGATTTCCGCCGCGCCATCATCACCATGACGTTTCTGGGCGGGCTGGCCAGCACGGTGTTCATTCCGCTGACCGCGTGGCTGATTTCTTCGCTGGGCTGGCGCGGCGCGGTGCTGGTGCTGGCGGCGCTCAACCTGGCGCTTTGCGCGCCGCTGCATTTTTACTGGTTGCGCCAAGCGCCGGCAAAACCGGCGCTTGGGCCCGTGGTTGAGTCCGTCGCAGAACCCGCCACCGCCACTTCGTCTACAGCGGCCCTTTCCTTGAGCGCCCAGCTCAAAAGCGCGCCTTATTTGTTGATTGGCTTGGCCATCGCCTTCATGACAGTGGCCACCGCCGCCTTGCCCTCCCACATGGTCACGCTGCTGCGCGAATACGGGCTGGACGAGCGCTGGGTCATCGCCATTCCGGCGAGCATCGGCGTATTGCAAGTGCTGGGCCGCCTCATCCTGTACTTTTTTGAACACCGCTTTGACGTGCACCTGGCCAACCGCCTCATCCCCGGCCTGATGCCGCTGGGCCTGGCGCTGCTGGTGGCCGCGCCGCTGCTGGCCGCGCCGCAAAGCCAGGCCATGCTGGGTTTTCTGATGGCGTTTGTGGTCTTGTGGGGCGTGGGCAATGGCATGTTGACCATCGTCAAGGGCACGGCCATGGCGCAGTATGTGAGCCACGAACACGTCGCGTCCCTCAACGGCGCGCTGGGTTTACCGCTGGCGCTGGTGCGTGCGGTTTCGCCGCTGGGGCTTGGGCTTTTGTGGACAACGCAAAATGGTTACCGCAACGGCCTGGTGGTCATGATCACGATGAGCCTGGCCGGGGCGGTGGCGTTGGCCTGGGCGCAGCGGCTGGCGCTCACGGCGGCCAGGCCGCCCGCCGAGTGACGAGACGGGACGGGTCAGGCCTTCCAGGCGATGCTGTGCCGGATGGTGAACGGGCCCATAAGCGCCTTCACCTGGGCTTCGAGACCCGCCTTTGATGCTGCCGGCAGGCCCGCGCCCGCAGCTTCCAGCGTTACCGTGGCCAAGGTGCCGTGGGTTCCGTCAGCGCCCACCTGCACGGTGATCGCCACGCCCTGTGCCGCCAGCGGTTCCAGCAGTGTTGAAAACACCGCCTGCGCCGCCATCCAGCGCAGTTGCGGCTTGAAGACCTTGCCCACGCCGGTGAGTGGAATCGCGTCAATCACGTGCACCGCCACGGGGATGGCCGCGCGCTCGGGCGTGCGGGCGCGCACCCATTCGTGCAACTCTGCCGGCGTGGCGCTGGCGCCGGGTTTGAGCTGCACATAGGCCAGCGGCAACTCGCCCACCCGCGCGTCGGGCTGGCCAATCACGGCGGCGAGCGCCACCGCCGGGTGCTGATAGAAGGCTTCTTCAATCGGCATCGGGTCGATGTTGTGGCCGCCCCGGATGATCAGGTCTTTGGCCCGGCCGGTGATCCACAGGTAACCTTCGGCGTCCAGCCGGCCAAGGTCGCCTGAATTCACCCAACCCGGCTCGACAAAGGCGTTTTTGTTGTGCACGTCGTTGAGGTAACCGCCAAAGACGCCGGGCCCGGCCATGGCGACCACACCGATCTCGCCCACCGCGCAATCCCCCGAAAACTTGTCTTGCGCGTCGATGCGTACCACCCGCACGCGGGCATAAGGCACGGCGTGGCCGACCGAACCCAGGCGCACCGGCCTGTCCAGGTAGCTGATGGTGTGCACGCTGCTGGTCTCGGTCATGCCGTAGACCTCCAACACCGGCAACTTGAAATAGTTCTGGAATTTTTCACCCACAGACACCGGTATGCCGGAGCCGCCGCCGCTGAAGGCGCGCAGGCAAGTCAAATCCAGACCCTCCCAGGGAATCGACGCCGCCGCTGCCAGCACCGTGGGCACGCCGCCAAACACCGGGCATTGGAAACGCTCGACCAGCTTCCAGACGTTTTTCACCGCTGCCGCATTGCGCCAGCCTGAAGCCGACAACACCACCATGGACCCCCCGGCGGCCAGTGTCGTAAGGCCCTGCGTCAGCGCGCCACCCACGTGGTACAGCGGCAGGCCAAACAACATGGGGCGGCCCGGCCCGGCATTCAACATGACGTTGCAAACCCAGGCCTGGTAGACCTGATTTTCGTGGGTGTGGCGCACCAGTTTGGGCGTGCCGGTGGTGCCGCCGGTGTGGAAGTAAGCGGCGGTATCGTGGCGCTGGATCTGCCGCCCGGACGTGAGCCGGTCTGCCGGGAATTTGGCAATTTCGGCGTCAAAGTTCAGGACCACCTGGCCTGAAGCGCCGCCATTGCCGTCTGAGCCACCCGCAACCGGGTCGCCGCCGACCAGCAGAATCGCCTTCAACGTCGGCACCTGGGCACGGATTTTTTGCACTTTGTCCCAGATGTCGCTGCCCGCGTTCGCGCCGTGCACCACGGCGACTTTGGTCCCCGCCGCATTCAGGATTTCGGCCAGTTGGTGCGGCTCCAGCAGCGGGTTCACCGGGTTGGCGATGCCGGCCGCCTCGGCGCCAAACAGCGCGTAAAAATTCTGCGGCACCAGTGGCAACAGCAGGCTGACCACGTCATTGGGCCCAACGCCGAGCGACGCAAACAGGTTGGCTGACTGCGTTACCCGGGCGAGGAACTGCGCGTGGGTGATGACCACTGCGTCTTCCGCCGGGTCGCAAGTCGGCAAGAACTGGATCGCTGGCGCCTGCGGATCACGCCGCGCGCCAATCTGGATCGCTTCATAAGTGCTGGCGGCCTGCAGGCGCTCGTGCAGGGGCACGGCTTCGACGGCGGCCACGTCAGCGGCGGTGGCCAGCGAGGGCCGCGCGGCGCCCATCTGGCGGTCGATCAAGATGGCACGGGGGTTTGCCGCAGCGGCGTGTTCAGCGGGAGAATTCATAAGTTAATTTATTTAAATTTTTTATTCAAAAAAAATAAGCAGTCAAGTCTCGTGTATATTCAATTTATTAATATAAATTTAGGACTAATATTGTTTATATTTTAATCTATTTTAAATTTAAAATTAAAACAATAGAATTTTTACCGTGATCTGTCGCCCCTTCGTCAAGCGCCTACCTGCGCCCCATTTTCAAGCAACAGCGCTTTGAGCGCGCCCCGGTGGCAATGCGCCTCGTCCGCACAATAACAGCCCACGGAAAAGTTGCCGGTTTTCGACAACGCGGCCAGCAGGCGAATGGCGTGGGCGGCTTCGGGCGCGGCCATTTCACTTTTGTACTTCTTGACGAACGCGGCCCACTTGGCCGGCGTGTCGGCGGCTTGACCGAGTTTCATCACCTCATTGCTCGGCGCCAAAGTGGGAAACCACACGTCGTACCAGTTTTGCGCGGCAAACTGCGTTTTTGGGACGCCGCGCGGCGGGCGGCGCACCGTGCCGATGCGGGTACCCTCGTGGGGCAGACGCTCCGTGCCGAGCCTGACGACGAGCATGACCATGGTTGCTCCTGTGGATGGGTTCTTTGAAAGCATTCTGCCAGTCAAACCCGGCGATCCGCGCGCAAAGCGGCTGGACGGCATCGCGTGTGCCCGCGTAAACTGCGCCAACACGCTCCAGACGGCCATCACCTGGACAAAACACAAGGACAGACGCCATGAAACACCCCCTGAATTGGCCAGCGCTGCTGCTGGTTTTGGCGACGGCCAGCGCCCACGGCGCGGAAGTCAAACTGCGCCTCATGGAGACCACCGACCTGCACATGAACCTGCTGAGTTACGACTACTACCAGGACAAGGCGACCGACCAATACGGCCTTTCGCGCGCTGCCACACTCATCAAGGCCGCCCGCGCCGAGGCGCCCAACAGCCTGCTGTTTGACAACGGCGACCTGTTGCAAGGCAACCCCTTGGGCGATTACGTCGCCAAAGTGAAACCGCTCAAGGCCGGCGATGTGCACCCGGCCTACAAAGTGATGAACCAGCTCGGTTATGACGCGGCCAACCTGGGCAACCACGAGTTCAACTTCGGCCTGCCCTTCTTGCGCCAGGCGATTGCCACCGCCAACTTTCCGTATGTCAACGCGAATGTATTCCTGGACGAGAAAAAACCCGCCGGGCAAGAGACGCACGCCTTCACGCCGTATGTGATGCTGGAGCGCCAGTTGGTGGACGCCGGTGGCGCGCGGCACGCCATCAAAATCGGTGTGATCGGCTTCGTGCCGCCGCAGATCATGCAGTGGGACAAAGCCGCGCTGGAAGGCCGTGTGATCGCCAAAGACATGGTGGAGGTGGCCAAAAAATACGTGCCCGAGATGCGCGCCAAGGGGGCGCATCTGGTCATCGCGATTCCGCATTCAGGCATCGACCGCGCCGTCATTGGCAGCATGGCCGAAAACGGGGTTTCCGGCCTAGCCGATATCCCCGGCATCGACGCGATTCTGTTCGGCCACTCCCATGCCGAGTTCCCCTCGAAGGCCTTCGCCGGTTTCCCCAAAGTCAACATCGAAAAAGGCAGCATCAATGGCATTCCCGCCGTGATGCCGGGGCGCTGGGGCGACCATCTGGGCGTGATTGACCTGACGCTGAACAACGACTCGGGCGCCTGGAAGGTGGCCGCAGCCCAAGCCTCCATCCGCCCGATTTTTGACCGCGAGGCGAAAAAGTCCATCGCCGCTGAAGACGCCATGGTCGAGAGAACCGTGGCTGCCGAACATGCCGGCACGCTGGAATACGTGCGCAACAAAGTCGCCTTCAGCAGCGCGCCGATTTACAGCTATTTCGCGCTGGTGGAAGACGACCCTTCGGTGCAGATCGTCTCCAATGCGCAGATCGCCTACGTGAAGCGCGCGCTGGTCGGCACGCCGCACGAAAAGCTGCCCGTGCTCTCAGCCGCTGCGCCATTCAAATCCGGCGGGCGCCAGGGCTGGGCCTATTACACCGACATCCCGGCTGGGCCCTTGGCCATCAAACACGTGGCGGACCTCTACATCTACCCCAACACCGTCAAAGCCGTGTTGCTCAGCGGCGCGCAGGTGCAGGAGTGGCTGGAAATGTCGGCCGGGCAGTTCAACCAGATTGTGCCGGCAGGCGCGGGCGGCGCGGCGCAGCAGGGCCTCGTGAACAACGCCTTTCCGTCGTTCAACTTCGACACCATTGACGGCGTGAGTTACGAGCTGGACTTGACGCAACCGGCCAAATACGCGGTGAACGGCAGCCTCGCCAACGCCACCGCCAACCGCATCAAGAATTTGTCTTTTGAGGGGAAACCCATCGCCAAAGACGGCAAATTCGTGGTTGCCACCAACAACTACCGCGCGTTTGGCGGCGGCAATTTCCCCGACCTGAAAGCCGACAAGGTGATCTTCGACGCGCCCGACGAAAACCGGCAGGCGTTGGTGGAATATTTGACATTGGCCGACACACTCTCGCCCAACAAACAAGTCAACCCGAAGGCCGACGGCAACTGGCGTATCCAACCGGTGCCAGGCGTGAAACTGACGTTTCTGAGCGCCAGCGCAGCGGCGCGTTATCTGCCCAGCCACCCGAACATCAAACTGGCGAAAGACAACGGCGACGGGTCGGCACTGTATGAGTTGGGGCGTTGAGCGGGTGCGCTGACCCGTTTTTGGTCAAATCGCAAAAGTTGCTGCTGCCATGCGAAGCCCGGTCGCAACGCTTCTTGGGTCTTCGCTTCTGGCGGCGCTGTCGTTCGGCGCAACCGCTTGCGACTGTTTCTCGCCCGAGCAGCGCCTGAAAGCCGCAGAAGACGCGTTGTCCAAGGCCCGGCTCGCCGTGTACGGGCGGGTGGCTGAAGTAAGCGCCAGCGGCATCGCCAAAGTGCTGGTGCTCGAATCATTCAAAGGGCCCGCCCAAGGCGCGGTGATCGAGGCCCGGCAAGACTTTGGCCTGTGCACGGGGCCTAGCAAAGGGCAAAGCTTCGCGGCTGGCGAAGAGACCTTCATCCTGTCGTTCGGCGCGGCCGCCACGGCCTGCGACAAGCTGGCGAGCGACAACTTTCTGCTGGAAGGTTTCAGGTTCATCGTCAAGGGGAAATGAGGGGCTGTGGCGGCAAGTCGGCACACCACAACGATTTCAAAGGCGCAAAAAGATGAAAAAGACTGTCCTGATCACCGGTTCCGCCATCGGCATCGGCCGGGCCTGCGCGCAGGTTTTTGGCACGGCGGGTTACCACGTGGTCGTCACTGACGTGCTGGAAAATGA
Source organism: Rhodoferax sp. (assembly GCA_031379255.1). Classification (GTDB taxonomy): domain Bacteria; phylum Pseudomonadota; class Gammaproteobacteria; order Burkholderiales; family Burkholderiaceae_C; genus JANYCG01. Next base: position 7,173 of record JANNEZ010000375.1, read on the forward strand.
GGGCCGGGCGCTGGCTGCTGAACTGCCCAGTGCCGAGTTTCATAAGTTGGATGTCCGCTCCACTTCAGAGGCAAATGCGGTGGTGGCTGCAGTTGAGCAACAACAGGGTGGCATTGACTGCATTGTGGCCAATGCCGGAATCGCGCACAAAGTTCCGCTGTCCCAACTGAGCGATGAAAAATGGGATCAGACCTTTGATATCGATCTCAAAGGCATGTTGCGTGTCATCCGGCCGGCCCTGCCCCTGATGAAAACGCGCAAAAAGGGTGCCATCATTTGCGTTACATCGCTCATGGGCACCCACTATGGTTGGGACGAGCATGTGCACTATTCGGCGGCCAAAGCGGGCGTGGTGGGCCTGGTGCGCGGCTTGGCGGTCGAATTGGCGCGGGACGGCATCCGTGTCAACGGCGTCGCGCCCGGTTACGTGCGCACGGCGCAGCTTTTGTCGGTCGAACATTCCATGGGGCCGGATGCAGACAAGGCGGGCGACTACATCCCCATGGGCCGAATCGGCGAGCCAGACGATATCGCCGACGTCATCCACTTTCTCGCGTCGAACGCCGCACGGTACATTACCGGGCAAGTGGTGGCCGTGGATGGCGGGCTGCTGGTCGGGCGGAATTGAGCCCGATTTTCGCCATCGCATCAAAACCACCAACCCAAACCCTCCCGCAGCCCGTCAATCCCCTGCCGCTGTCCTGGCTCACACCGATTGGAACTACCCATAAACCACGTGCGCGCAAACGGTCTTGACTTTGCCTACATCGAAGAAGGCAGCGGTCCGCTGGTCTTGCTGTTGCACGGTTTCCCCGACACCGCCCAGACCTGGAGCCATCAGATGCCGGCGCTGGCCAAGGCGGGTTACCGCGCGGTCGCGCCCTATTTACGCGGATATTTTCCAAGCGGGATTCCGCGCGATGGTTTCTATGACAAAGCCACCCTCGCCACGGATACCGCCGAGTTGATCCGCGCGCTGGGGGCTGGCCGGCCGGTGCATTTGATCGGCCAGGATTGGGGCGCGATCATTTCATACGCGGTGTTGGCGGCGTTCCCCGAACTGATCCGCCGCGCGGTCGTGATGGCGGTGCCGCATCCGGCGCAGGTGCGCAAAAGCCTGCTGGAGGCCAAACACATCCATCGCTCTTTTCATTGGTGGTTCTTCCAGATCCCTGATTTGCCTGAGAAAGCGCTGGTGGAGGACGATTTCGCGTTTATCGACTACCTGTGGAACTACTGGACCGCGCCTGGCTACCAGGACGCGGCGCACCGGCGCGAGATCAAGGCAATGCTCGCCCAGCCTGGCGTACTCGCGGCAACGCTCGGCTATTACCGGGCCATGCTGGATCCAGCCAAAGGAGACCCTCGCCTGGACGGGATGCGGCCGAGCATGGAGCGGCCCATCCCGGCGCCGACGCTGGCGCTGTGCGGCGGCGATGACCTTCGCGGCGAGCTGATGACCGATCAGGCGCAGTACTTTTGCGGAAAATACAGCTACCAGGTGGTTGCCGGCGCCGGCCATTTCCTGCACCGCGAAAAACCGGCGGAGGTGACGCGGCTCATCCTCGAATGGCTGGGGGCGCCCTAGGTTCGTCGCTGGTGGGCGTCGACGGATTTGGCGAAAGCAGCGATAAGATCTGCAAAGGGACACTTACCCATGCCAAAGTCCACGAACCTCAATCAACGCAACGTCGGCAAAAACTCCCCAGAAGCCATCGTCGCCGAGGAGGGCGCGCAGCTGGATTTCCGCAGCGACATGAGTTACGCAGACTACCTGCATCTGGACGAAATCCTCAGCGCGCAGCACCCGCTCTCGCCGGCGCACGACGAGATGTTGTTCATCGTGCAGCACCAGACCAGCGAACTGTGGATGAAGCTGATGCTGCACGAGCTGCGTGCCTGCATCCAGGCGGTGGCGGCTGACGATATGCCGCGCGCCTTCAAGATGCTGGCGCGGGTGAGCCGCATCATGGAGCAACTGGTGGGCGCCTGGAGCGTGCTGGCCACCATGACGCCGCCCGAATACACGGCGATCCGGCCCTACTTGGCCAACTCCAGCGGCTTCCAGAGCGCGCAGTACCGCTGCATCGAGTTTGCGCTGGGCAACAAGAATGCCGCCATGCTGAAACCGCACGCGCACCTGCCCGACCTGCTGGCCATGGTAGACGCCGCGTACCGCGCGCCTTCGCTGTATGACGAGGCGCTGAAGGCGCTGGCGCGACGTGGCATTGCGGTGCCGCCCTCGCACCTCGAGCGCGATTGGTCACAACCGTATGAGGCAAGCGAAGGTGTGCAACAGGCCTGGACGCAGGTCTACCGCGACCCCAAGGCGCACTGGGACCTGTACCAGCTGGGCGAAAAACTCACCGACCTGGAAGACGCCTTTCGCCAATGGCGCTTCCGCCATGTCACCACCGTGGAGCGCGTGATCGGCTTCAAACGCGGCACGGGCGGCACCGGCGGCGTGAGTTACCTGCGCAAGATGCTGGATGTGGTGTTGTTTCCGGAGATTTGGAGTTTGCGTACAGCGTTGTAAAGGCCCGGTCAAAGGATGGAACACGCCAATTTGTACTGAACGGGCTATACTTGACTATCTACATGGTCATCGTGCCACCCTGGACAAAACCCAGCGCGTGGCGGCAAATCGCTGGCTGAATGGTGTTGAATGTGTGCCTGCATCCTGAGATGCTTGGGGTTTTGCGGATGGTGTTGTGAGTGGATGTTGTCCGCTATAGCCAAATAGCCAGCTTGCTGCACTGGCAGGTGAAATGCGCCTCATCGACAGTCAGCACGTTTGCTATGATTTATATAGCTATAAATCAATATTTCACGTGACTTCAGTGTCTATTTTATTTAAATTTATGGTTTGGCAGCCAAATGCGCGTCAGTCAACCCCATTTTGGGTATGATTGCGTCGGAAATCAGCTTTTTTCACCACTTCGGCACGCCATTGGGGTCCGGATCATTGGCCATTTGGCGCACTGCCTTTTTCAAAGGCCGCTGGCAGCCAGCCAAGCGCCCCAGCGCCCCGCCTCCATACGTCGCAGGCGTGTGGCTGTTGGCGTCACTGGCGCCGAAAGTCGTCGGGACGCAGGGGCGCATGACTGGCTACGAAAAGAGTGGTCTTTTTGGGCACAAAAGGCCACGCCTGATTACGGACGGGCCTTTGACTTGATCCGCATTCACTTGAATCGCTCTGCCCACGGTTTAAGGTTGGAGTATTTCACGACTGATGCGCACATCGCCAACATAGTGATGGCCTTTGGGATTTCAACATCGTTTGAAGCATCTTCAATTACAACGATACGGGCAGTGCTATCAGCGCCAGCATTTTTTAAATCCATCATCTTTCCAAAGCCCATATAAACGTTGTTCCAGTCCACAAGCAGATCATCGTTCGCGGCGATTGGTTGAATGTAGGACATTGAACTACCAACTTTTATTGCAATTGGTAGCTCAAGTTGGTGTCCGCTTGCTCCAACAACGCTTACTTTTCGAACCAACCTATCCCCTAACGTCGATTCCAAAGCATCAGCGACAATTTTGGTGAACGACTCGGATTTATTCCTTGGCGCCCAACTGCTTTCAAAGTGACTAACAGCCATCGCAGCATTTAAAACCGAAGCAACACCCTCCCCTATGTGATCCCCGTCAACTGCAATTGATATTTCGCCACCGTCCGATATTTTTACGGATGAACCACTCGCGCGGCGAAGCGCCTCAATTTTTGGTTTAGAAATCTTGATGCCCATAGAAGACGCATGCATCAATGATTCGGCGTTATCAGTTATACGAAATCCCCCGGGGTAGGACTCCACATACAAGCCAACAATTTCACCATCCGAGCCATAGGTGAACGGCGACCATACCCTTAGCGTATCCGCGCTAAGTGGTTGGCAGTCAAAGCCCATGTTTGCGATGACAGATTGGCAATTCATATTGGAAGTCCTGGTTGACCGTTGTCAGGATGTTCGAACGAGCCGCCAGATATTCCAGCCTTCAGAACAAACAAACGCCACGCCGCATCTATTTCAAGTAGCGCCAACGGTTCTGCATAACCATACCCGTCTGCCGACCAAGTGTGCTCATGGATTCCACTAATGGTTTGACCGAGCAATGGGCGTCCGGTTCCCGAGGAATTTTTGTGCCGCCCAACGGGTTTTACGTCGATTGCGTAAATTCGATCACTGCCTGCGTGAATGCCAAAACTAAAAATTAATGGCTTCGTACCTCCCGATGGTTTCCATTGCCCACGAATAAGCAAGCCCTCTGGCGATTCCAAAGTATCGTCTTCAAACTGGAGAGCGCTAACAAACTCAAACCACGCCCCAGAATCACGATTTAGCTTTCTAACCCAAGTCATGGCGGCAACCATTGTCTTTGGCCGCATTAGGATTTCGTTTACTGCGTCGATTGTGAGCATTTCTTCGGATAGTACTTGCAATCACAATTCGGCACGTGATTTTTTCGGGAAGCTGAGATGGGGCTCAAGTTTTGCCTTTTGCCCCCAACAACCCAAACCCTTACACAGCCAGTCAAGCGCCCCTGCGTCCCGACGACTTTAGGCGCCAGTGTCGCGAACAGCGACACGCCTGCGACGTATGGAGGAGCGGCGCAGGGGCGCTTGGCTGGCTGCCAGCGGCCTTTGAATAGGCAACGCGCCAAATGGCCCGCGCGAATTGCAGTGTCATTCAATATCCACGGCAAACATGGCCGCAAATCACCTGGTTCAGGCACGACCGATGACGACGCCAAACGCGACTACAAGCGGGAAGACAAGGGGCAACACCGTAAAACGCTGGACGAAGAATTGTTCGCAGTATCGACACTTGAATCACTGTCGCCCTTGCGCTGCCAGATAAACCGCGTTGCGCTCTCGCTTGCCAACTGCAACGACGACGACCAGTTCGCCATCCCGTACCTCATAAACCAGCCGGTAGCCGGCGTCCCTGAGCTTGATTTTGTAGCGGTCCGGGTGGCCTGAGAGTTTTTCCGAGGGCATTCGGGGTGTGACGAGGCGCTCGGCCAGCTTCTTTTTAAACAGCGTGCGCAGATGGCCGTCCAGGCGATGCCACTCTTTGAGCGCTTCCTCTTTGAACTTGAGCTTATAGGTCATCCAGCGTGACCGCAATTTCTAGTTGATTGCGGCGTTGGTCGGCCAGGGCGTTCAGCTCCGCGTCATCCAGCCGCTCCATCAGGCTGGCATAGGCTGCGGCCGGAATGCAGTAGAACGCGGTTTCATTGCGATTCAGGATGGCGACTGGCAAGCCTTCGCCCGCAGCCACCGTGGCCATGGGATTGCGTTTGAGTTCAGAAACACTGGCCGTGGCGGCGGTGAGCACGAGGTTTGACATATGAAAACTCCATCGGCTTGATTGAAGCAAAAGCAGGGAAAAGCAGAATCTAAAGACCTGATTATAGGCTTAATAAAAGTCTTTAATTAGGTCTTAATTAAATCTCTGCCCGTTTGGACTACTTGGTAAACCGCACCCATTTTGTATAGGGACGGATTTGCCTTGCCGCCACTTGCCAATCGCCTGAAATCCGGGTTATACTCGCAGGCTCTGCCCAAAAAGGGCCGAGGTTTATTAACTGTCTTTCACATGCAGCCTTGGGTTCAAGGACGCGTTGACCAATTGAAGTTGGCGCGGTGGAAGTTACGAAAGAAAACAATGAGTCAAAGCAATCGATTGGGGTTGCTGGGACGCAAGGTTGGCATGATGCGCCTGTTTACCGACGAAGGGGATGCGATCCCTGTCACGGTAGTCGACGTGTCCAACAACCGCGTGACCCAGGTCAAAACCCAGGAGAACGACGGCTATGTGGCCTTGCAGGTCACATTTGGCGCTCGCAAAGCCTCGCGCGTCAGCAAGCCCGCCGCAGGGCACCTTGCCAAAGCAGGTGTCGAAGCCGGTGAAATCATCCAGGAATTCCGTTTGAGCGCCGACAGCGCCGACGCAGCCAAATACGCAGCAGGCGCCGTAGTGCCCGCTGCCGACGTGTTTGCGGTTGGCCAAAAGGTTGACGTGCAGGGCACCTCGATTGGCAAAGGCTTTGCCGGCACCATCAAACGCCACAAAATGAGCTCGCAGCGCGCATCGCACGGCAACAGCCGTTCGCACAATGTGCCCGGCTCGATCGGCATGGCGCAAGACCCGGGGCGTGTGTTCCCAGGCAAACGCATGACCGGCCATTTGGGCGATGTCACCAAAACCACGCAAAACCTCGACGTGATTCGCATTGACGAAGCACGCGGCCTGTTGATGATCCGCGGCGCAGTGCCCGGCGCGCCAGGCGGTTTTGTCACGGTGCGCCACGCCATCAAAGCCAAGCCCGCCGCAACCCCCGCAAAAGGAGCGAACTGATGCAGCTCGAACTCCTGAATGACCAAGGCCAGGCGACGTCGAAATACGACGCGCCTGAGACCGTGTTTGGTCGCGAATACAACGAAGACCTGGTACACCAGGTCGTGGTGGCTTTCCAGGCCA
>JANNEZ010000397.1:0-3861 GCA_031379255.1 Rhodoferax sp.
AGCGCAGGCCAACCGGTTTGCTGCCAGATATAAAGCGGGGTTTGGGAAGCCATGAGCCGCATTTTACCTAATACGGCTCAGTTTTTGAGCTGTATTTTCAAAAATGCGGCTCACACAGCGACTTCGCTGCCCCACCCCAACCCGCTACCCCGTCAGCGCCTCCTGCCGCTCCAGCAGCGCCAACATCTCTTCATCAATCGCCGCATCGCGCGCATGCAGCGTGGCGGCAAGTTGCGGGTCGCGGGTGTAGATGCCGGCGTCATTGAGCTGCTGGCGAATGTCGGTCTGCTCGGCTTCAAACGCGGCCATGGCATCCGGAATGCCTTCCAGCTCCCGTTGTTCCTTGAAACCCAGCTTCCTTTTTGATAGCGAGCCATTCGCCTTGACATTTGCATTGGCTGAAGGCGCTGCATCCGCCTTCCTTGCAGACCCGGCCGGTGGGTTGCTGGCTGCGGCTTTTGCGGCTTTCTGCGCAATGTCCCTGGCGCGCGCCGACTGCGTCAGCCAGTCCTGCACGCCGCCTTCGTATTCGCGCCACAGGCCTTCGCCTTCGGCGACGATGGTGCTGGTGACCACATTGTCGAGAAAGGTGCGGTCGTGGCTGACCAGGAACACCGTGCCGGGGTAGTTCTGCAGCAGGTCTTCCAGCAATTCCAGCGTATCAATATCCAGGTCGTTGGTCGGCTCGTCCAGCACCAGCACGTTGGCAGGCCGGGCAAACAGGCGGGCCAGCAGCAGGCGGTTGCGCTCGCCGCCGCTCAAACTGCGCACCGGGGAATTGGCCCGCACCGGTGAAAACAGGAAATCACCCAGGTAACTTTTGACATGCTGGCGCTTCTCGCCAATCTCGATCCATTCGCTTCCGGGGCTGATGAAATCGGCCAGCGTGGCGTCGAGGTTCAGCGCGTCGCGCATCTGGTCGAAATACGCAACTTCAATTTTGCTGCCCTGGCGCACTTTGCCGCTGTCGGGGGCAAGTTCGCCCAGGATCATCTTCAGCAGCGTGGTTTTGCCTGCGCCGTTGGGACCGATCAGGCCGACCTTGTCGCCGCGCAGAATCGTGCCGGTGAAGTTGGAAACGATTAAACGGTCGCCATAGGATTTACTCACCTTGGTGAGTTCGGCCACGATCTTGCCGCTGGGCGCGCCGCTGGCCACGTCGAGCCGCACGCTGCCCAAAACGTCGCGGCGCGACTCGCGTTTGGCGCGCAATTCCTGCAAGCGCGTGATTCGCCCCTGAGCCCGCGTACGCCGCGCTTCCACACCCTTGCGGATCCACACCTCTTCCTGCGCCAGCAGTTTGTCGGCCTTGGCGGAGATCACCGCTTCTTGCGCCAGTTGCTCTTCTTTTTGCAGCACGTACTGGTTGAAATTGCCCGGATAGGTGGCGAGTTTGCCGCGATCGAGCTCAACAATACGGGTTGCCACGCGGTTCAGGAACGAGCGGTCATGGGTGATGGTGATCACGCTGCCCTGGAAGTCGATCAGCAGGTCTTCCAGCCAGGTGATGGCGTCCAGGTCCAGGTGGTTGGTCGGTTCATCCAGCAGCATCACGTCGGGTTTGGCGACCAGCGCCTGCGCCAGCGCCACGCGTTTCTTCATGCCGCCCGAGAGTGTGCTTATTTTTGATTCAGGCTCCAGGTGCAGGCGGTGCAGGGTTTCATCCACGCGCTGCTCCCAGTTCCAGGCGTCGAGCGACTCGATGATTGACTGCAAGGCATCCAGATCAACTCCTGGTTCGTGCGCCAGGTATTGCTCACGCGCAGCGATGGCCGTTGCCAAACCCGCGCTGACAGCTTCAAAAATAGTCGCTTCGGGGTCGAGCACGGGCTCCTGTGCCACGTAAACAGAGCGCAAACCCTGCTGGAACTGAAGCGCGCCGTCGTCGGGTTTTTCAAGCCCGGCGAGGATTTTGAGCAAGGACGACTTGCCTGCGCCGTTGCGGCCAATCAGCCCGACACGTTCGTTCGATTCAAGGGCGAAATCGGTGTGGTCGAGCAGCGGGACATGGCCAAAAGCGAGTTGGGCATTGAGAAAGGTGATGAGGGCCATGCGGGAGTGTTTTGGAAAACTCTCGATTGTCCCTCATTGGTTTGTATTCCCTTTATTCGAAACCGGCCGCGCTTCTGCGCTCTGCCGATTCGGCGCCGCTGAGCAAGGCCACCAGTGCAGCAGCCGCCTGCGGATGGGCGGCTTGGGTACACACGGCGGCGGTGTACACCGTGGCCAGCTCAAATTCAGTGGGCAGATTGGCGACCAGGCGCACATTGGGCGTGTAGAGGATTTCCGTCACCTGTGTGCAGCCGATCAAGCCCGTCTCGTTGCAGGCGGCCATTTCGCGCATCGCGGTGGCGCCATTCGGGAAGGGGCGCAAGCGGCTGGCGACTTCGCGGTCAATGCCCAGCTGCTGCAAAACCTTGAAAAAATGGATGCCGGCCGTAGCCTTGATTGGGTCGGGAAAGTAGATGCCACTGGCGGCCCGCAGCGCCGCTTTGAGCGCATCCGGCGAGCTGACATCGGGTGACAGTTCGGTGACTCTCACCGCCACCCCAGTTTTCACGATGCCCAAAGCGCGGGCGCTGCCCGCAACAAGTTGACCGGCGGCTGTGAGCTGGTCGATCAGCAGTTGGGTAAGGATCAGCACGTCACAAGGCACGCCAGCCAGCAGCTTGTCTTTCATGATGCCAACAGCGCCGAATTCACCCTCAATTTCGCAGCCGTTTTCGTTTTTGAGGCGGCCGCGAAGCGCGTCAACCAGGCCGGCGGCTGCGCCACCGCTGAACACCACCAGTTTATTCATCGACCGTCTCGTGTTTGGCTGCGGCGTTGCCGGCGGGATCAATCTGCCTTGATGCCCGCAGTTTTGATCACTTTCGCCCACTTTTCGATGTCGTCCTTGATGTATTTGTCAAAGGCATCAGCGCCCAGCACGATGGGCGCTGCGCCTTGTTTGCCCCAAGCAGCCTTGACCTCCGCGCTGCCGGTGATTTTTGTCACTGCCTCGTTGAGGCGGTCCACCACCGCCTTGGGTGTGCCTTTGGGCGCCATCAGGCCCAGCCAAATGGTGGCGTCATAACCTGGCAAACCTGCTTCGGCCATGGTGGGCACATCCGGCAATACGCTGGAGCGTTGCGCGCCGCTGGTGGCAATCGCCTTGACCTTGCCGGCCTTGACCTGCTCGGTCATGGTGGTGACGGCGTCAAACATCAGGTCAACCTGGCCGCCGATGATGTCGGTGCGCGCGCCCGTGCTGCCCCGGTAGGGAATGTGCACGAGGTAGATGCCGGCCATGCTTTTAAAAAGTTCACCTGCCATGTGGTAGGGCGTGCCGGGGCCACTGGAGGCGTAGTTGATTTTGCCCGGCGAGGCCTTGGCCATCGCCATGACTTCCTTGAGCGTGTTGGCCTTCACCGAAGGGTGCGCCACCAGCACCAGATCGGACGAATTGATGGGCGCCACGCCGACAAAATCGCGCGTGAGGTTGAAGGGCTTGTTGGGGATCAGGGTCTCGTTCACGGTATGTGTGTTGGACATCATCAACAGCGTGTACCCATCAGGCGCAGCTTTGGCTGCCACGTCGGTGCCGATCACCGAGCCGCCGCCCGGGCGGTTTTCGACGACAAACCCCTGGCCCATGGTTTCGCCCAATTTGAGGCCGATAAAACGCGCGAAGTTGTCGGCCGGGCCACCTGCGGCAAACGGCACGATGATCTTGACCGGGCGCGAGGGGTAGGTTTGCGCCAGCGCAGCGAAAGAAAAACTCGCCACCATCCCGGCGGCCAGGGCTGATTTCAAAAATACGCGTTTCATGACTTAACTCCAGAACAATCTATTGCAATTTGCCGATACGCTGAACCACAC
>JANNEZ010000474.1:0-3471 GCA_031379255.1 Rhodoferax sp.
GGTGCAACTGCCCCAGGGAAACTCGGGTTTGCTGCGGTCCACATAAGTGCCCAAGGCGAAGGTAGGCCAGTTTTGCCCTCGTTCCCAGGTGGCGGAAAACGCCGAATGCCAGGCGTTGGGCGTCGCCACCGCCCAGGCCTCGTTGGCGCGCTGGAACTTGCAGGCGCCCAGGCCGCGAAAAACCTGCACTTCGCCGACCCGCAGCACCACCAGATCGGTGTGGCCGTCACCGTCGATGTCCAGCGGGTAGGCGCCGATGGCGTTGGTCAGTTCCAGCCCCGAGCGTTCTTCCTGCAGCTTGAGCGCGCCGCCACGCGGGCTCTTGTTGCGGTAAAACTTGGCCTTGTTGACACCGGCAGTGACGTACACCTCGGGCAGGCCGTCGCCATCACAGTCGAAGGTGGCAACCCCGCCACCGACCATGTATTCATCCTCCCCTTCAAAGCGGCTTTGCAGGCCCGCGCTGTCGGTTTCTTCGACAAACCGGGGGATCGCCGGCATCGGCGCGGCGGCGGCTGCGGCCCCTGGCGCTGCCGTTTGCGCCGTCGCCAGCAGCACCGGGCAAGTGGCCACCACCGCCAACGCAGCGGCGGGCAGGTATCGCACAACGAGTTTGCGCACGGGTGACGGCTGATTTGTGGCGGTCAAGCGGCTTCCTTGTAGAAGAACGGCTTTTGCGCCGAGCGCCCAGGCAGCGCTTGCACCGCCTGCGCGATCGCCGCAATGTGTTCGGGTGTGGTGCCGCAACAGCCGCCCACAATGTTGACCAGGCCTTCGGCGGCGAATTCGCGGATCAACCGCGAGGTGACCTCGGGTGTTTCGTCAAAACCGGTTTCGGCCATCGGGTTGGGCAAACCGGCGTTGGGGTAACAGCTGATGAAGGTGTCAGGCGCGACGCGGCTGAGTTCCTGGATGTAGGGCCGCATCAGCGCCGCGCCGAGCGCGCAGTTCAAACCCACGGCCAGCGGCTGGGCATGGCGCACGCTGTACCAGAATGCGGTGACGGTCTGGCCCGACAGGATGCGGCCCGAGGCGTCGGTGACGGTGCCGCTGATGATGAGCGGCAGGCGCTCGCCCGAGGCTTCGAAATATTCGTCGATGGCGAACAGCGCCGCCTTGGCGTTCAAGGTGTCAAAAATGGTCTCAATCAGCAACACGTCGCTGCCGCCTTCGACCAGCGCTTCTACCTGCTCGTAATACGAAGCGCGCAACTCTTCAAACGACACGTTGCGCGCGCCCGGGTCGTTGACGTCGGGGCTGATGCTGGCGGTCTTGGGTGTGGGCCCGAGCGCGCCGACGGCGTAACGCGGATGCCCGCTCGTTGAGTATTTGTCGCAGGCGGCGCGCGCCAGCCGGGCCGAGGCCAGGTTCATCTCGCGCGCCAGCGGGGCCATGTCGTAGTCGGCCTGCGCCACGCGGGTGGCGCCAAAGGTGTTGGTCTCGACCATATCGGCGCCCGCCGCGAGGTAAGCCTCGTGGATGTCCTGGATCACACCGGGCTGGGTGAGGCTCAAGAGCTCGTTGTTGCCTTTGACGTCTTTTTGGAAGTCCTTGAAGCGCCCGGACGGGCCGCCAGCGCCGTCAAGCCCCGCTCCCCGGTAATGGGCCTCGCTCAGGCGCAGGCGCTGGATTTGTGTGCCCATGGCGCCGTCCAGAATGACCACGCGTTGGGCCAGCAGGGCCGGCAGGGCCTGGGCTCGGGTGTAGGCGTGCAAGTGCGGTTTCATGCGCCAATTGTAGGAAACCCGCAGACCGGGCGTGCGCGCGTGACCTGCCATGCCGCGCTGGATGCGTCGCCGACAATAGCCGCATGAAGCATTTGCTCCCCAAAGACGCTTGGGCGCTGATCCAGCAACAGCCCGAGGCGCTGTTTGTCGATGTGCGCATGGAGGTCGAGTCGATCTACGTGGGCCGCCCGCCCGGCGTGCACATGATTGCCTGGTACGAATACCCTGACTTGACGCCCAACGCGCCGGAATTTGTGCGCCAGGTCGAGCGCGAGGCGCAAAGCGACAAAACACGCACCGTGGTGCTGATCTGCCGCAGCGGCAAACGCACGGTGGACGCTGCTTTGGCACTGGAAGCCGCCGGATTCACCGATGTGGTCAACGTGGTGCATGGCTTCGAAGGCGATCTGGACGACAAATTCCACCGCTCGACCCTCAATGGCTGGCGGCATGACAATCTGCCTTGGGAACAAATGTAAAAAGTACGCCTATAAATCGAAATCTCGGGCGCATTGCTGCGTTGCAAATCCTCGCCATACGAATGTATGGCTGCGGTTTGCGCCTTGCACTGCATCCCGATATCTCAATTTCTAAGCATACTTTTATTAAAAAAAGAAATTAAGTCTCGATCTGTATATATTAATTGCTATAATAATCATATTTAAAATGATTAATAAATATAAAATTTCACCAGTAAAATCTAATAAAAACTAAATATGACTTCGCCCAGCGCCGTCCTTCGCGAAGTCTTCGGTTTCGACCAGTTTCGCGGCCACCAGCAGGCCGCCATCGACCACGTGGCGGCCGGCGGTGACGCGCTGGTGTTGATGCCCACGGGGGGCGGCAAATCGCTGTGTTACCAGGTGCCGGCCATCGTGCGCCAGCGCCAGGGCCAGGGTGTGGCGATCGTCATCTCACCCTTGATCGCCTTGATGCACGACCAGGTGGGCGCCTTGCATGAGGCGGGGGTGGACGCCGCGTTTCTGAATTCGTCGCTCGACTTTGCCGAGGCGCTGGCGGTGGAGCGGCGCCTGCAGCGCGCCGAGATCACGCTGCTGTACGTTGCGCCCGAGCGCGCCACCACGACGCGCTTCCTCGAGCTGCTTGACGGTCTGCACGCGCGCGGCAAATTGAGCCTGTTTGCCATCGACGAAGCGCATTGTGTGAGCCAGTGGGGGCATGATTTCCGCCCAGAATACCGCGGCCTCACGGTTCTGCACCAGCGTTACCCCAGGGTGCCGCGCATCGCGCTCACGGCCACGGCCGACGACCTGACGCGGGCCGACATCGTTGAGCGGCTGCAGCTCGAAGGCGCCAAAACCTTCATCAGCAGTTTTGATCGCCCCAACATCCGTTACGCCATCGTCGAGAAACGCGACCCGATGCAGCAGTTGCTGCGTTTCATCGGCAGCCACCACACCGGGGACGCCGGCATTGTGTATTGCCAAACACGCAAACGCGTGGAAGAAGTCGCGCAAGCCTTGTGCAACCACGGCATCGGTGCCTTGCCCTACCACGCCGGGCTGGACCAAGCCGTGCGTCAAGCGAACCAGGACCGCTTCCTGCGCGCCGACTCTGCCGGTGAACATATCGTGATGGTTGCCACCATCGCCTTTGGCATGGGCATCGACAAACCCGACGTGCGTTTTGTCGCGCACCTGGACATGCCCAAAAACATCGAGGGCTACTACCAGGAAACCGGCCGCGCCGGGCGCGACGGCGCCCCCGCCAACGCCTGGATGGC
>JANNEZ010000237.1:0-8650 GCA_031379255.1 Rhodoferax sp.
CAACGACGTGCTGGACGGCGCTGGCGGCCAGAACACCTATTTGTTTGGCCGTGGCGATGGTATTGACCGGGTGGTCTTCAGCGATTATTCGGCAACGGGCACATTGGCCTTCAAAGACGGCGTGGCCGCGCAGGATGTGCAGGTGCGCCGGGTGGGCAACAGAGCCGTGTTCTCGATCAAAGGCACAACCGACGCGATCACCTTCGAAAACGCCTTCCCGGGTTATTACCAGCCTGGCGCAGCCCTGCAGTACATGGCCGGCGTGAGTTTTGCCGACGGCTCCACCTGGACGCCGGAACAAATTGATCAATTCGCCATCGACGGCACGCCAGGCGACGATGTCATTCGCGCCGTATCCACCTTTGACACGACGCTGCTGGCGGGAGGCACCGGCAACGACCTGTTGATTGGCGAGCGTGGCAATACCGTGTATCTGTTCAACCTGGGCGATGGCCACGACACTGTGGACGAGGGCAGCTCGACCGGTGCAGCGGACACCCTGCGTTTTGGCGCGGGGATTGTGGCTACCGACCTGCGGGTCACCAAGCTCGGTGACGATCTTCAGATCAGCATCGCGGACACCGATGACCAAGTCACGATCAAGAACCATTCGGGCTACGTGATCGAAAACTTCGAGGTCGGCGGCGTGACCTTGACTTACAACCAGGTGCTGGGCCTGGTTGAAAGTGAGGGGTCGGAAAACCTCTTCGGCACCTCAGGCGACGACATCCTCATTGGCACTGGCAAGGTCAGCGTCATTTCGGGCTTTGGCGGCAATGACCAGCTGTTTGGCAACGACGCTGGCGATGTTCTCGATGGAGGCCTGGGCCAGGACGCGTTGTTTGGCGGCAACGGCAACGACCAACTGAACGGCGGCGATGGCGACGACATGCTGGCGGGAGAGGCGGGCGACGATGCGCTGGCGGGCGGTTTGGGCCAAGACACCTTGTATGGCGGCGACGGGGATGACCAACTCGACGGTGGCGCTGGCAATGACGTCTTGTCGGGCGGGTCTGGCCGAGACGAGCTGACGGGCGGCGATGGCGCCAACACCTATGTGTACAACCGGGGCGACCAGCTGGACACCCTGTTGTTGACGCTCGGCGCGACGGACACGATCACCCTGGGCGCGGGCATCGACCCAAGCCAAGTCAGCGTGCAGGTGGGCCAGCAGTCCAATTGGGACGGCACGCAGTTCCTGCGCCAGATGGTGATCGGTTTTGGCGGCAATGACGCCATTGCCTTGACCGTGACAGACGATGCCATTTATGAAGGAGGCACCAGCACCCTGGTCAGTCTGAGTTTTGCAGACGGAACGACTTGGACATTCGCTGACCTGCTCACCCATGTTGATGCTGGCATTGCGGGTGACCAAAACTTCTCCACCACCAGCGACGTGCATGCAGTGGGCAGCCAGGGCGACGACTACATTTCTGTCAGCGGCGCACGCGATGCCTATCTGGAAGGGCGTGACAACAACGACATTTTGCAGGGGTATGGCTCACGCGCGCTGATTGACGGCGGCAACGGCAACGACCGGTTGGTCGTTGGCTTCGCGGGCGGGGCCGTGCTGGCTGGCAATGCAGGTGACGACGTGATTGATACATCGCTCTCTTCGAGCGAAGCCAACACCATTCTTTTCAATTCTGGCGACGGACACGACGTTTTGGGTGGCAGTGGTGCTCCCAGCGTGCTCAGCCTGGGCGTGGGCATTGATCCTGCCGACGTGCAATTGCAAATTGATGCGGATGGCAATCTGGTCATCGGGTTCTCTGGCCAGCCTGGCGACAGCATCCGAATGGCTTGGATCGATCCAGAAACCGGTGTTGCGGCGTTTGGCACGCCAGTCGACAAACTTCAGTTTGTAGACGCCATTGGCCAAGTGCGCTGGTTTGACCTGGTCAGGTCTGACAACGGATATGACGCGCCAACGCTTGTGCAAAACACCAGCACATTGCAGGTCTACGGCGGCGAAGCGCCCTGGCCTATGCGCAGACTGGAAACCTCAAAGGGGCCGTATTCATTGCCACCAACACTGATCCGACTGCAAACAAGATCCTGTTGGGCTCACCGAACCCGGACACCCTGGTCGGCGGCAGCGGCAACGACATCGTGATGGCCGCAGGCGGAGACGACCTGCTGCAAGGCGCGGCCGGCAACGACGTCCTGGTGGGCGGCGCGGGCAATGATGTGCTGGACGCCGGTGTAGGTAATGACAAATCGTATGGCAACGTCGGCAGCGACACCTACCTGTACGCACGGGGCAATGGCTCTTTGTACATTGAAGATGGCCAATTTTTCGATGGCGGCGAAGGCGGCTTCGACGGGGGCGAGGGCGGCAACGGTGGTTACGGCGGAGATATCAACCAGCTGGTGTTCGGCGAAGGCGTGACGTTTGAAGATTTGACCTTCTCTCAGGACGGCGTCAATCTGAAGGTGCTGGTGGGGGGCGTCGGGGCCAGCGCGGGTGATGAAATTACCATGGCCGGCTTTGATGTCAGCCTGGCCAGCAGCAACCGCTCCATCCAGCAGTTCGTTTTCCAGAACGGGCAGACGGTGGGACTGGGAGGGCTCTTTGGCGAGGGTTCCAGCAGTTATTTGGTGAGTGAAGGCGACGGCTCAGGTGACCTGTTTGGAACGAATTTACGCGACGAGCTGCGCGGCGACGCCGGCGGCAACCTATTGGATGGCGGTGCTGGAGACGACCGCCTGGTCGGCGGCTCGGGCAGCGATGCCTACGTGTTTCGCGCCGGCTCTGGCAAAGACACGATTGTGGACTCGGCGCGGGATCTCAACACGGTCGTGTTCGACACCTTGGAGTTGTCAGCGGGGTCACTCTGGCTGGAGGTACAAGGCGGCGTCAGTGTTGTGCATTTCGGCAACGGCAGCATCACCTTGGAGGGTTGGGATGGGTTGGACCCGGCGACGGCGCCGGTCGCTAATTTCATATTTGCCGACGGCAGTGAGTTGTCCATTGCTGACCTGTGGGATCGGCCGCGTGGCATGGTGGGCACGCCACAGGCCGATGAGCTGATCGGCACGAGCAATGACGACTGGATCGAAGGCTTGGAGGGTGATGATGTCATGCGCGGGGGTGGTGGCGCTGACACCTATGTGATCGGGCTGGATTCCGGCTCTGACACGATCACCGACGTCTCCGTCCTCGGCCAGGAAAACACCCTGATCCTTAACAACGGTATGCTGTCTCAGGACTTGCGCTTGACCGTCAATGCAGACCGCCAGAAGGTGCTGGTGCTGGGCGGCGGCAACCAAGTGACCTTGACCGATGTCAAAGTCGACGCGTCGCTGGCAACCCATTCGATTGATCTCTTCGATTTCGACGATGGCTCGACCTTGAGTTACGAGGACCTGTTGCTGCGCGGCTTTGAGATCCTCGGTACTGACCAGGGTGAACGCCTCTTGGGCACCAGCCTGCATGACGAAATCCTGGCAGGCGCGGGCGACGATTTGATCTCGGCCACGGGCGGCAGCGACCACATGGTCGGTGGTGCCGGCAATGACACCTTCGAATACCGCCTCGGCGACGGTGCAGTGCGGATCGACGATGTGGCGGACGCAACGGGCGGCAACGTCATTCGTTTTGGGGAAGGCATCACGCCCGACCTGATTGAACGCAAATTGCGCTTCACGGTGGATCCGTTGGACTCCGCCAACAACCGCTTCCAAATTGTTTTTGACGAAAACGACAGCCTGAGCCTGCAGGGTTTCAACCCGGACGCGCCGGAAACCAGCGCCCATGCGGTTGAATTCTTCGAATTTGCCGACGGCACGGTGTTGTCCTGGTCGGAAATGCTGGACAAAGTGTTTGTCGTTGAAGGCAACGAGTTGGGCGATGTGTTGACCGGCACCACCCACAGCGACCGCCTTTATGGGTACGGCGATGGCGACTTGTTGTCGGCGGGCGCGGGCGACGACGTCGTCACCGGCGGCGCAGGCAACGATGTCCTTGAAGGGGGCGACGGCGGGGACAATTACGTCTTCCATTTGGGCGACGGAAACGACTCCTTATTCGACGGGAGTTCCCAGGGCAATACGCTGACCTTTGGCGAATTCATCACGGCGGACTCCATCACGGTCGAGCGGGATGGCCTCAATTTTGTGGTGCACTACGGCGATTTGGGCGACTCCGTCGTTATCGTCTCGGAGGATGGCATCAATCCTCCTACCCATGTCATCGATAACATCGCGCTGGACGACGGCAGCTTGATCCCGTTTGCCAGCTTCATCAACCAGCTGCCCGAAGTTGGTGATTTGTTGACGGATCAGGCAGCCCAGGTTGGTTCGGCGCTTGCCTTTGAATTTTCCGCAACGGCGTTCATTGACCCGGATGGCACACCTTTGTCCTACGAGGCAGTATTGGAAAGCGGCGACGCCTTGCCCGACTGGTTGGTGTTCAACCGCGAAACGCGCAGCTTCAACGGCACGCCGTCCACCGGCGCGCAAGGCACGTACAACCTTACGGTGTACGCGGTAGACGCGAGCGGCGCGGCGATTCCGCAAACGTTCCACCTGGTGGTGGCGCCCGCGCCCAATTTAGCGCCTGTCGCCTTGAACGATGTTGGAAATGCTGTAGAGGATGTCAACTTGACGGCCACCGGCAATGTGCTGGCGAATGACACCGATGCGGATCCAAACGACATGCTGCAAGTGGCCAATGCCGGCGTATTCGTTGGCCTGTGGGGTACTTTGACGCTGGCGCAAGACGGCACTTACCAATATGCGCTGAACAACCACAGCGCCGAGGTGCAAATGCTCAAGGATGGCGTTCAAGTGGTGGACACTTTTGGGTACGTCGCAACCGATGGGACAGCGCTGGTCAATGCGCAGTTGGTCGTCACCATCACTGGAACGAACGATGCACCAGAGGTGCAAGCCGAAGTGGACTACGTCAGTGAAGATGGTGGCCTCGTTGCCACCGGCAACGTGTTGTCCAACGACAGCGACGTGGACGTCGGCGACAGCCTCTCGGTCGCCGCGCCCGGCATTTTGCACGGCGCCTACGGCAACCTGACCCTGGCGGCCAATGGCGAGTACAGCTACGCCCTGAGCAATGGCGCCGCCAATGTGCAGAGCCTGCGCGGTGGCCAGCAGGTCACGGACAGCTTCACCTATGCCGCCACTGATGGCCTGGCGGAATCCCAGAGTGCGATCACCATCACCATTGCGGGCGCGAACGATGCGCCAGTCGCGCAGGCCGATGCCGCAACTGTCGACGAAGATGGCGGTGTGGTTGCGATAGGCAACGTGCTCGCGAACGACAGCGATCCGGACACAGGAGACGCACTGCGGGTCTCCAGCACCACCGGCCTGTTGCAGGGCGTCTATGGCGACTTGACCCTGAACGCCAATGGCAGTTACAGCTATGCCTTGAACAACGGGGCAGCCAACGTCCAGGCCCTGGGCCGAAACGCCCAGGTCAGTGACGTGTTCGCATATGCCGCGCGGGATGACGGCGACACACCTTTGAGCGCCTCCAGCGCGTTGACAATTGCCATCAACGGCAGCAACGACGGGCCGCAGGCAGTCGCGGATGCCGCAATGGCGACAGAGGACGCCACAGCCGCCGCCAGCGGCAATGTGCTGGCCAACGACAGCGATGTGGACATCGGCGACAGCCTGGCAGTCCAGGCCCCGGGGACTATGGTTGGTGTTTACGGCAACCTCACCCTGTCGGCCAACGGCGACTACAGTTATGCCCTGAACAACGGGGCCGCCAATGTGCAAGCCTTGCGCAGTGGCCAGCAGGTCGCCGACACCTTTGCCTATGCCGTCACCGATGGCCTGGCCTCGTCAGCCAGCGCTTTGACCGTCACCATCACCGGCGCCAATGACGGCCCGGCCGCTGTGGCTGATGCCGCTGCGCTTAGCGAAGACGCGCTGTTGGTCGCCAACGGCAACGTGCTGTCCAACGACACTGACCCGGATGTTGGCGATGCCCTGCATGTCTCTAGCGCCACAGGCGTTCTGCAAGGCACGTACGGTGATTTGACACTCAACAACGATGGCAGCTACAGCTACGCCCTGAACAACAGCGCCGCCAATGTCCAGGCCTTGGGCCGCAACGCCACGGCCTCTGACACTTTCGCCTATACCGCGCAAGACAACGGCAACACGCCCTTGAGTGCGGCATCGTCGCTGGCCATCACCATCGCAGGCAGCAACGACGGCCCGGTCGCGGCTTCTGATGCAGGGGTTGTGGCCGAAGACGGCGCTCTCGTGGCCACCGGAAACTTGCTGTCCAACGACAGCGACCTGGATGTCGGCGACACTTTGTCCGTCGAAGCTGCGGGAACCTTGACCGGCGCCTACGGCAACCTGACCCTGGCGGCCAATGGCGAGTACAGCTACGCCCTGAACAATGGGGCAGCCAATGTGCAAAACCTGCGCAGCGGCCAGCAAGCCACCGATGTCTTCGCCTACACCGCCACCGATGGTCTGGCCGGTGCTGTCAGCGCCTTGACCATCACGGTCACCGGCACCAACGACGGCCCGACGGCTGTGGCCGATAGCGCGTCGGTCGAGGAAGACGCCGCTCTGACTGCCACTGGCAACGTGCTGTCCAACGACAGCGACCCGGATACCGGCGATGCCCTGCATGTCTCCAGCGCCACCGGCGTTTTGCATGGCGCTTTCGGCGATTTGACACTGGCGGCGGATGGCAGCTACAGCTACGCGCTGAACAACGCGGCAGCCAACGTCCAGGCCCTGGGCCGCAACGCCACGGTCACCGACACCTTCAGCTACACCGCCCAGGACAACGGCGACACGCCGCTGAGCGCCAGCAGCACCCTGGCCATTTCGGTCAGCGGCAGCAACGACGGCCCCCAGGCCAACACCGATGCCGCCGCTGCGTCCGAAGACGCAGCCGTGACGGCCACCGGCAACCTGCTGGCCAACGACAGCGACGCGGACGTGGGCGACAACCTGTCCGTGGTGGCGCCCGGCGTCTTTGCCGGAACCTATGGCGTCCTGACCTTGGCCGCCAACGGCCAGTACAGCTACGCGCTGAACAATGGCGCGGCAAGTGTGCAAGCCTTGCGCAGCGGCCAACAGGTCACCGACACCTTTGCCTATGCCGTGACCGATGGCCTGGCCTCGTCGACCAGCGCTTTGACCGTCACGGTCACCGGCGCCAATGACGGCCCGACGGCCGTTGCCGATAGTGCATCGGTCGAGGAAGACGCAACGCTGACGGCCAGCGGCAACGTGCTGTCCAACGACAGCGACCCGGATACTGGCGATGCCCTGCACGTTTCCAGCGCCACAGGCGTTCTGCAAGGCACTTACGGCGACTTGACACTCAACAACGATGGCAGCTACAGCTACGCGCTGAACAACAGCGCCGCCAATGTCCAGGCCCTGGGCCGCAATGCCACGGCCACAGACACTTTCGCCTATACCGCGCAAGACAACGGCGACACGCCCTTGAGCTCCGGCGCCGCTTTGACCATCACCATCGCAGGCAGCAATGATGGCCCGGTGGCCACAGCAGACGCGGGTTCAGTCACCAAAGACAGCATCCTGTCCGCATCGGGCAATGTGCTGGCCAACGACACCGACTTGGATTCGGGCGACGTTTTGTCAGTCGCCGCGCCGGGCGTGTTGCACGGCGTCTATGGCGACTTAACATTGGCAGCCAATGGCCAATACAGCTACAGCCTGAACAATATCGCCGCCAATGTGCAAGCCTTGTTGGCCGGTATGCAGGCGACCGACAGCTTTGCCTATACGGCCTCGGACGGCCTGGCCAGCTCGGCCAGTGTCTTGACGGTGACCGTGATCGGCGCAGGCTCTGCGGCGAATCAGGCCCCTGTAGCTGTGGCAGATGCTGCGGCTGCGGTGGAAGACGTGACCTTGACTGTTTCCGGCAATGTCCTTTCCAACGACACCGACGTGGATGTTGGCACGGTGTTGTCTGTGGCGAACCCAGGCACTTTGACGGGCCTGTATGGCTCCCTGGCGCTGGCCGGCGACGGCAGCTATACCTACACGCTGAACAACACATCCTCCGCTGTGCAAAAACTGTCGCAAGGCCAGGCCGTCACCGACGTCTTCGCTTACACCGCCCGCGACAACGGCGCAGGCAACCTGACCAGCGCTTCGAGCCTGACCGTTTCGATTTCTGGCACCAACGACGCGCCAGTCCTGGCCACAGCTATGACCACCCAGTCCGGCCGGGAAAAGCTGGCCTTCAGCTACACCGTGCCCGCAGGCATCTTCACCGACCTCGACAATGGCGACGTGTTGTCTTACAGCGCCAAACTGGTCGATACCAGCGGCAATCTGGCGCCTTTGCCCGCTTGGCTGACTTTCAACGCGGCGACATGCAGCTTCAGCGGCACGCCCGGCAGCGCTGCCGGCGGCAGTTTCGACCTTCAAGTGACGGCCACTGATGTGACGGGCGCAACGGCCATTGGACGTTTTACCGTCAACATCAGCGACGAGTTCGCTGGCACCGGTTCGAACATCACCGTGGTGTCCTGCGGCGTCCTAGACGCCGTGCTCAACGGCACCAGCCTCAACGAAACCATCACCGGCAATACCGGCAATGACCTGTTGTACGGCGGCGCGGGTGACGATGTGCTGACAGGTGGAGCGGGCACAGACCTGCTGTACGGGGAAGCCGGCA
>JANNEZ010000003.1:0-12885 GCA_031379255.1 Rhodoferax sp.
CGGTATACCCACTTGGCTGCTCCAGCCCCTTGAACACCAAGTCACATGCCGCTTTGTAAGCCGCTGAGGTAGCATAGTTCCCCGCCATGTTCTTGTACAGCGGGTCACCGGCGTTCTGCTTGTCCACCACGGCGGCCATGCGTTCGAAGGTTTTGCGGACTTGGTCCACCGTGACGACGCCGTGCAACAGCCAGTTGGCAATGTGCTGGCTGCTGATGCGCAGGGTGGCGCGGTCTTCCATCAGGCCGATGTTGTGGATGTCGGGCACCTTGCTGCAGCCCACGCCCTGGTCCACCCAGCGCACCACATAACCCAAAATGCCCTGGGCGTTGTTGTCCAGCTCTTGCTGTTTTTGTTGGGGCGTCCAGGCCGACTGCGCTGCGGCAGTGGCAACCGGGATGGTCAGGATGTCTTCCAGCACCTGCGTGTACTCAGCCTTCCGGTTGGACTTCGCGTCAGCGCGCTCCATGTCTTTTTGCAGCCGGGCCACATTGACTTGGTGGTAATGCAGGGCGTGCAGCGTAGCGCCAGTGGGGCTGGGCACCCAGGCGGTGTTGGCGCCGGCCTTGGGGTGGTTGATTTTCTGCTTCAGCATGTCGGCCATCAAATCGGGCATGGCCCACATGCCTTTGCCGATCTGCGCCTTGCCGCGCAGGCCGCATTGCAGGCCGACCAACACGTTGTTTTTCTCGTAGGCGGCAATCCATTTGCTGGCTTTCATGTCACCCTTGCGGATCATCGCGCCGGCATGCATGGCGGTGTGCATTTCGTCGCCGGTGCGATCGAGGAAACCGGTGTTGATGAAGGCCACGCGGCTCTTGGCCGCAGCGATGCAAACCTTCAAATTGGCGCTGGTGCGGCGCTCTTCGTCCATGATGCCGAGTTTGACGGTGCTGTTTTTAAGGCCGAGCATCTTTTCGCAGCGTGCGAAGAGTTCGCTGGCGAAAGCCACTTCAGCCGGGCCGTGCATCTTGGGTTTGACGATGTAAACACTGCCTTTTCGGCTGTTGCGGATGGCGTCTTTTTTGGTCTTTTTCAGGTCGTGGATGGCGATGGCACTGGTGACCACGGCGTCCAGGATGCCTTCGGGGATTTCTTTGGCGCTGCCGTCGGCGGCCGTGTACAAAATGGCCGGGTTGGTCATCAAGTGGCCGACGTTGCGCACGAACATCAGGCTGCGGCCATGCAGGCGCACTTCCTTTTTGCCCTTGGGCGCGGTGTACACGCGGTCGGGGTTGAGGCCACGTGTGAAGCTGCCGCCGCCCTTGGCCACGGTTTCAGTCAGCGTGCCCTGCAAAATGCCAAGCCAGTTGTTATAGGCAAGCACTTTGTCGTCGGCATCGACCACGGCCACAGAATCTTCCAGGTCCATGATGGTGGACAAGGCGGCTTCCAGAATCAGATCGCTGACACCCGCCGGGTCGGTCTTGCCGATGGGCGTGCTGCGGTCGATCTGGATGTCCACGTGCAGGCCGTTGTGCTGCAGCAGCACGGCAGACGGGTCGCCCGCCTTGCCCTGGTAACCGATGAACTGTTTGCCGTCGGCCAGTTTGGACGATTTGCCATCTTTGAGCCTCACCACCAGGTCGCCGCGCAGCACGGAATAAGCCACTGAATCGACGTGTGAGCCCGCTTTGAGTGGTGCCGTGCGGTCCAGCACGTGGCGTGCGTAATTGATGACCTTCGCGCCGCGCACCGGGTTGTAGCCCTTGCCTTCCTTCGTCACTTTGACAGCGCCGTTGTCTTCTGAGATCGCGTCCGTGCCATACAGCGCGTCATACAGCGAGCCCCAGCGCGCGTTGGCGGCGTTGAGCGCGTAACGCGCATTGAGCACCGGCACCACGAGCTGCGGGCCGGCTTGTTTGGCCAGCTCGTCGTCGACATTGGACGTGCTGGTCTTGACGTTTTTGGGCACCGGCGCGAGGTAGCCAATTTTTTCGAGGAAAGCGCGGTAGGCCTTCATGGTTTTGATTTCGCCCGGATTCGCCTTGTGCCACGCGTCCTGCTCGGTCTGCAAACGGTCACGTTCGGCCAGCAGCGCGGTGTTTTTCGGCGCCAGGTCGGCCACGATGGCGTCAAAACCCTTCCAGAATTTGTCTGGCGCGACGCCGGTGCCGGGCAGCACTTTGTCGTTGATGAATTGGTGCAGGTTGGTGGCGACTTGCAGGCGGTGGATAGAGGTGCGTTGGGTCATGGTTTGTAGGCAAAGAAGGCTTCGACAGGCTCAGCCCGAACGGCATCGGGGCCAGGCAGGCTAAAAAATGGGCTCAATCAAAAAAGGGACAACACGTCGCGCAAACTGGTGCCCGTTTTAACGGGTTGAGTGCCCAGCTCTTCAAACGGCATGTTTTGCCGGTTGACCCACAGCGTCTGGTACCCAAACCAGGTGGCGGCCAGGGCGTCCCAGCTGTTGCTGCTGACGAAGGCGATTTTAGCGGCTGGCAGGCCGCAGGCCGCTTCGCCCAGCGCATAGGCGTCGGGGTGGGTTTTGAATTTGCGCACGCTGTGCACGCTGATGATGTGGTCCAGCACGTCGGCCAGGCCCGATGCGGCCACCGCCGCGTTGAGCATCTCGGGGTCGCCATTGGAGAGAATGCCCGTCTGGATGCCGCGCGCGCGCAATTCCAGCAGCACCTCACGGTTCTCCGGGTAAGCGGTGAGGTGGTTGTATTGCGCCACCAGTTGGCCGATGCGTCCGTCTTCTGGGTCAATGCCGCGCATCGAGGCGTCGGCGCCGCCAATGCGTTTGACGGCATACACCAGCGCCGCCCGCGTGAGCGCCGAAAACGGCTGGTAAAACGCGCCCCCATTGCTGGTGGTCACCAGGCGCGTGTATTCGATTTGTTTGTCGCGCCACAACACGCTGATCGCCGCGCCCTGGCCCGGAAAGAGTTTTTCTGCCAGAGCGGCCACGCTGTAAACGTCAAACAAGGTGCCATAGGCATCAAACAGGGCCGCCCGGGGTGCTGGCGTTGAAGTCATGGTCAGGTTCAGCGCTAAATCTGCGAAGCCGCCTTCGCCTGAAGTTCACCCCACAAACTCGACACTGGCACCATCCACAACTTGCCGCTGCCGTCAAAAGCCGGACCGGGCCGGGTTTCGGCGCCGTCGTAGAGGATGATGCCGAGCTTGAAGCCTTTGCCGACTTTGCCGCTCAGGATTTTGAGGCCTGAAAAATCGCGGTTTTTCACCGTGTCACCGGCCACCACGTCGATGCCGATCACGTGGCCTGCTGTGTTGGCGACCACCAGGTCCACCTGCTGCTGGTCGTGGTCGCGGTAGTGGGCAAAGCGGTAGTGTTGCGCCGACACACTGGCGTGTTTTTTCAGCTCGCCATAGACAAAACTCTCCAGCACCTGCGCCATCTGCGGGCTCCACACCGTGCCGCCCTCGGCGACGTTGGCGGCGCGTTCGCGGTAACGCGCCACGGCGTTCTGGTCGAGCAGGTCGGCCAGCTGGCCAGAATCGACAAAATGCAGTTTGTCGGCCTTGACCATGCGGCTGGGGTCTTCGAGCAGGGCCTCTGTGCCGTCTTCGCTGCCCAGCGCGGGCAGGCGCTGCACCAGGAACATCAGCTCCAGCGCCTGCGTGTAACGCTCGGCGGTTTTGGAGTCGAAGCCCATGCTCAAGCCGAACTGGCGGAAGTTGCACAAGCCGCCGCTGAAGCTGGCCAGCACCTCGAGCAGTTCGACGAGCCGCGCCGGACGGTCAAACGCCAGGTATTTGCGCACCTCCTGCAAATCAGACGGCAGGGGCGCCACACGCGGCGGCAGGCCGGCCTTGATTTCGCGTTTGCTCAGTTTGCGGATCACCTCGTACTCCCAGACCAGCTGGTTTTGCAGGTGTTTTTTCAGCCAGGCATGGCGGCTCCTGGATTTGATGCGGGAGATCGCCTCCAGAAAGCCGCCCTTGAGCACGGTCTCGACCAGCGCTTGGTCATTGCGCTGGGCGCTGGGCGCCGCGCGCAGCTCGGCGAGCTGGCCGGCAAACGCGGCGTCGAGCCAGTTGGCGCGTGCGCCCTGCAATTCGCTTTGTGAGGGCGGCAGCAGGTTGATGGCATGGGCGGTGAGGCCGACTTTGTCGATCAGCGCTGGCGGTACCACGTTCACCGGGTAGGTGCCGTCGTCGGGCAGGCGGGTGAGGTCGACCGCCGAAGTCAACAGGAAACGGCCAGCCTGTTTGTCCTTCGGGTGGCTTTTGGCCGCTGCCTCGAGTGTCGCGTGGATGGCGCCGAGCAGCCGGGGCGCGCGTTGCGCTTCCAGAATCGTGAGGGCGGCGCCAGCGGGTTGGCCATTGATGAGCGCCGCCGGGTCGGCCAGGGCGGCCTGGCGGGTTTCTTCGAGGTTCAGGTCGAGCACGGTGCGGGCGTTGCCGCCGGCCGCGCGCGCCACCAGGGCGCTGCTGCGCGGGCCTTCAAGTTTTGCGGCGCCGGTGACTTCGTCGTCTTCCTCTTCCTTGGCCGTCAGCTCTTCCAGGTACGCCGAGTGGCGCGGGCCTTGCAACAAGACCACCGGGTGGCGGGCCAGCGCCTCCTTGACGCGCGCGGTGATCGGGCGGGTTTCCAGGTTCGGGACCGGCTGGCGAATCGTGGGCATGGCGAAATCTCCTGATGAACAATTGCACGCATGAAATTAATTTCACGTGTGTCGTGGAATTTACCACAATTTTAACGACCAAAATGGCTGAAATTACTATCAGATCAAGAGTAGAAAGCACATATTAATCGTGACTTCAAATGCCCATATAGTCGCGATGGGTATACCCAAGGAATTTTTTTGAAAACTGCCGGCAGCGGGGCGTGCCGTTTTAACCAGAGCGCAGGCAGGGCTCAGCTGTTGGTCTGTATGCGCGAGACCGTCTGCAGGCCAAACACGCCGATCACGATGAAAGTGATACACACCAGCTTGAGCGCGGTGGCCGGTTCACGGAAATACAAAATGCCGATGGCCGCCGTCGCCACCGTGCCCACGCCCGACCACACCGCGTAGGTGATGCTAATGTCGAGGGTCTTGGTGGCAAAGGTGTTGCAGGTGAAGGCCACCGCATAACAGCTGAACATCAGGATCGAGGGCGTGGTTTGCGTGAAGCCGTGCGCGAGTTTCATGCAGGTCGTGCCGGCCACTTCGAAGACGATGGCCACCCACAACAAGCCCCAGGCTTGGGACAGGGTTGGCGTGAACGAATGTAAGAAGTTGATCAAGGTCGGCGACTGCAAGGGGCACACTACACGGTCTGGGCAGAGCATAGCAGCCCGCAAACGGGTTTCTAATCAGGCAAGGAATCACCAGGAATGGATCACCAGGAATAGGTCGATGGACAGCGGCAGTTCTTACAACCAGGAGTCGATCCGCAAATACCGCGCCAAGGCCGACGGGTATGACGCGTCAGCCGAATTCACCATGCCGCTGCGCCGGCGCACCATCGCGCTGTTGCAGCTCAAACCCGGCGACGTGGTGCTGGACGTGGGCTCCGGCACTGGCTTGAGTTATGGCCTGTTGCGCGAAGCGGTCGGCCCCAGCGGCCGCGTGTTGGCCTTTGAGCAAAGCCCCGAGATGTTTGCTCAGGCCCAGGCGCGCTGCGCCCGGGAAGCCTGTCCCAACGTTTGGCAAGTGTGCGCCGCAGCGGAAACGGTGCAATTGCCACATGTTGTGGACGCGGTGTTGTTCAACTACACACACGACATCACCCGCTCGCCAGAAGCCGTCGCCAATATCCTGCGCCAGTGCAAACCCGGCGCGCGCGTGGCCATGGCCGGTATGAAATTTTTCCCCTGGTGGACCGGGCCGCTGAACCTGCTGGCTTGGGCCAAAAACCAGCCGTACAACGCCCAAGCGGCCGATTTATGGTCGCCCTGGGACATCGTTGCAACCTATTGCAGCACGTTTGAGCGCCAGTCGACACAATGGGGCATGGGTTATCTCGCACATGGAACCGTACAGGGCACAGTGAAAGGCGGCACGGCATGAATTCACACCCAACATCGGCGGCAACCGTGCCCCAGCCTTCAATTCTGGCAGCGCGCTTCGCCCAGGTGCGTGCGCAGACCGAGGCGCTGGCACGGCCGTTGTCGGCCGAAGACTGCCAAGCCCAGTCCATGGCGGACGCCAGCCCGGTCAAGTGGCACCTGGCGCATGTCACCTGGTTTTTCGAAGTTTTCATCCTCGAACGGTTTGAACCCGGCTTCAAGCCGCACAACGTGGATTTCCGCGTGTTGTTCAACAGTTATTACAACGGCGTGGGCGACAAACACCCCAGGCCCCAGCGTGGCCTGTTGACGCGCCCGTCCCTGGCCGACGTCATGGCCTGGCGCGCGGCGGTGGACGAACGGCTGCACGGGTTGCTGCGCACCAGCGCCACGCCCGAAGTTTTGGCATTGCTTGAGCTGGGCTTGCAACACGAGCAGCAACACCAGGAGTTGCTGCTGACCGACGTGAAACACTTGCTGGCGCAAAACCCGCTGCAACCCGTTTACGCGCCAGCCTGGCCGCTGGCGGCGGTAGCGCCCGTGCGCCCCGATTGGCTTGGTTTTGACGGTGGCTTGGTCGAAATAGGGGCGACGCCACAAAGCTTCAGTTTCGACAATGAAGGCCCGCGCCATCGCCATTTCCTGAAACCCTACGCGCTCTTAAACCGACTCGTCACCCATGGCGAATGGCTGGCATTTGTGAACGACGGCGGCTACCAAAACCCGCGCTGGTGGCTGGCAGCCGGGTGGGACTGGGCGCAGGCCAACAGCGTCATCGCACCGTTGTATTGGCAACCTGACGCGGCGAACGGCTGGACCAGCTTTACCCTGCACGGCCGCGTGCCGCTGGACGACCATACGCCCATCACACACATCAGCCTGTACGAGGCCGACGCCTACGCGCGCTGGCTGGGCGAGACGCACGCCGACTTCAAAGGCGCGCGCCTGCCGACCGAGCTGGAATGGGAGGCCGCCGCAACGCCGATGGCCGAAACCGGCCTGGCCCGGGGGAATTTCCTTGAATCGCGCGCCCTGCACCCGATGCCCGTCGCGCGGGCCCAGGCCGGGCTGACGCAAATCTTGGGCGACGTCTGGGAGTGGACCCAGAGCAGTTACAGCGCTTATCCGGGCTACCAGCCCTGGGCCGGCGCAGTGGGGGAATACAACGGCAAATTCATGGTGAACCAATATGTGTTGCGCGGCGGGTCCTGCGTCACACCGGCCTCGCACATCCGTGCAAGCTACCGCAATTTTTTTCCGGCCGAGGCGCGCTGGCAGTTCACCGGCCTGCGGCTGGCGCGGGACGCATAAACAGCTCCGCGCAAACACCACGCAGCCAGCGGCTGGCCGCGTCGTGGTGGTAACGCGCATGCCAATACTGTTTGACGGTGAAGCCCGGAATCACGAACGGGCAGGGCAACACCCGCAAGCCGGCGGCGCGGGCGAGGGTTTCGCCGATCTGGCGCGGCAGCGTGGCCACCAGGTCATTGGTTGACAGAATCGCCGCCAGCCCGAGGAAGCCCGGCAACTCCAGCTGGATGCGCCGCTCGATGTGTTGCGCCTTCACGACCTCGTCCATCAGGTGATAGCCAGTGCCCGCGCTGATGCCGATGTGGCCTTCTTGCTGGTAGACAGCAAGATTCCAGTGCTCGACCCCGCCGCTTTGAATACGCGGGTGCTGGGCGTTGGCCAGGCAAATCCAGTCCTGCGCAAACAGGGTCTGCTGGTAAAACCCGGTGTCCAGCCAGGGCAGAAAACCCAGGCCCAGGTCGGCTTCGCCACTTTGCAGCGCCTGTGCCAGCTTGCCGTCAATGCGGGTGGCGGCCAGGCTGACGCCCGGGGCCACCGCCCGCACGTGGGCCAGCAGGTGCGGCAAGAGCGTGATGTGGCTGGCGTCGGTCATGCAAATGGCGAAGCGCCGCGCGGCTGTTGCGGGGTTGAAGGCGGCGCTGGTTTCCGACAGACGCCGCAGGCCGCCCAGCACCTCGCGCACCGTGGGCATCAGGCCTTCAGCGCGCGGCGTAGGCAACATGCCGCCTGCGGTGCGCACAAAGAGCGGGTCACCCAGTTGGCTGCGCAGTTTGGCCAGCCAGATGCTCACGGTGGGCTGGCTTTGGCCCAGGGCTTCGGCGGCGCGGGTGACGCTGTGCGTGCTGTAGAGCTGGTCCAGCAGGCTCAGGTGTTTGATGTCGAGCAGGTCTACGGGTTTGGTCATCAGGCGATTTTCCGCATGATTATTAAAATTTTCAATGATATTTATTAAGTTCATTGAATTGCGCATGTATGAACGGGTGTCTACCATCCGGCCCACACCATTGGATGCCCCTTGAACCAAGCCGGATCGCCGCAGCCCCAATATTTTCAATACTGCCGTTGCGAAACCGATGGCGCAGTGTTGACGATCACGCTGAATCGCCCGCAGGTGTTGAACGCCATGACACCCGAGGCGCACTTTGAGCTGGACGCGGCGTTCAACCGCTTTCGCGATGATCCGGCGTTGCAGGTGGCGATCATCACCGGCGCGGGTGAGAAGGCCTTTTGTGTGGGCACCGACCTGAAGGCGCTTTCTGAAACGAATGACCATCGCAAGCCCTCGACCGGGTTCGCCGGCATCACGTCCCGTTTCGACTTGTTCAAACCCGTGATCGCGGCAGTGAACGGCCTATGTTTTGGTGGCGGCGCGGAAATCGTGGCGGCGTGTGACTTGGCCATCGCCGCTGACCACGCGGAATTTGCGCTGCTGGAGCCGCGTGTCGGGCTGGCGGCCCTGGGCGGCGGCGCGCTGCAACGCTTGGCGCGGCAGATGCCGATGAAAGACGCGATGAAGCTGGTTTTGACGGGTGGACGCATCGGCGCGCAGGAGGCCAAACGCATCAGCCTTGTCAACGAGGTGGTGCCCGGTGTGGAACTGATGGCAGCCGCGCGCGCGCTGGCCCAGACGATCTTGTTGAATGCGCCGCTGGCGGTGCAGGCCAGCAAGCAGGTGATGTTGCAAAGCCTCAATGAGCCCGATTTGCAGGCGTCGATGCAGGCGCAATACGAGGCCGCAGAACGCATGCTGGCCAGCCGCGATGCGATAGAAGGCCCGCTGGCCTTTGCGCAGAAACGCAAGCCGGTGTGGACCGGCAATTGATTTGTGATCAAAGGAGCCACGTGAAAATTTGTGTATTGGGCGCTGGCGCCCTGGGTTGCGCCATCGGCGGCGCCTTGACGCAAGCGGGCAACGAGGTCTGGCTGGTCAACCGCGACGCGAAACATGTCGAAGTGATGAATCGCGTGGGCCTGACGATGCGGACCGGCGGGGTGGACCGCATCGTCAAGGTGCGCGCCGCCACACACGCGAGCGGCGTTGATTTATCAAGCGGCCCGGTGGAACTGGTCATTGTGCTGGTGAAGTCTTTCCACACCCGCGAGGTGATCGAATCGGCAGCGGCCATCATCGGGCCGGACACCGCCGTGTTGTCGCTGCAAAACGGCGTCGGGCATGAAGATGTGTTGGCCAGTGTGGTGGGCCGCGCGCGCGTGTTGGCTGGCAAAACCTACGTCGGCGGTGTGATGCTCGCGCCCGGCCACGTCATCGCGGGTATTGCGGGCAAGGAAACCATCATCGGCGAGTTGACGGGCCAAACCAGCGAACGCGCCACGCGCATTGCGCAGACTTTCCACCAGTCCGGGCTGGCCACAAGCGTCAGCCAGAACATCATGGTGACGATTTGGGAGAAACTCTTCGTCAACGTCGCCACAGGCGCCTTGAGCGGCATCACCAGACTGTCCTATGGCCTGCTGTACCAGGTGCCGGAAGTCGAAGCCTGCGCCATTGCCGCCGTGGCCGAAGCGATGGCGGTGGCGACGGCGGCCGGCATCCCCGTCACCACCACCGACCCGCGCGCGCCCTGGGTCAAGGCGGCAGCCGGTTTGCCCTTTGAGTTCAAGGCCTCGATGTTGCAAAGCCTGGAGGCGGGCTCGGTCACCGAAATCGATTACGTCAACGGCGCCGTTGTTGAACAGGGCCGCAAATACGGCGTGCCCACGCCTGTGAACCAGACCCTTGTCGCCTGCATGAAAGGCGTCGAGCGTGGGCTGATTGCCGGGATGACGAAATGACTTCGCCTGCGGCTTCGATGACTTCGCCTGCGGCTCAATGACAAAATCAAAGTCAATATCCAAGACGGTATTCCATCATCGCGCGAAGCGCATCATCCAGGCCGCAGGCCAAATCATTCCGTCATAAGGCGGCAAAACAATGACCTACACCAAAAAATCCTACGTCGAACACGTTGCCGTGCGCGTCAAAGACATCCACTGGCACATCAACTTCTTCTACGAAGCCTTAGGGATGGACGTGCGCGAAATCGACGGTGATCCGGCCAACCCCCAACAGTGCTGGACGATCGGCGGCATGCAGCTGATGAGCACGCCTGGTTTCGAAGCGCCGCCGAGCAACGACGCGGGTTGGCTGGCGCATTTGGGCGTGATGGTGGAAGACCTCGAACTGGCGATTGCCGAATGCCATAAATTTGGC
The DNA here is from genome assembly GCA_031379255.1 of Rhodoferax sp. Taxonomy (GTDB): domain Bacteria; phylum Pseudomonadota; class Gammaproteobacteria; order Burkholderiales; family Burkholderiaceae_C; genus JANYCG01. The sequence goes on from JANNEZ010000003.1 coordinate 10,488, forward strand.
GTGAAAGCTTTACCGCAAGGCCGCAATTGGTTGCAATTGCCGGATGGCCTGGCGGTCGAATTGATACAGGCCGCGCCCGGCAGCGTGGCCGAAGTGCTGAAGATCAACCCACGAGCGAAAGACTGAGCCATGCCCGCGCCTACAATCGATTTCAAAACCCCCGAAAAATACTGGGACGACGCCCAAGTCGGCGACGAATGCGTCAGCCCCACGTATGAAGTCACCTCCGACCGCATCAACGCCTACGCCGAACTCACCGGCGACTTCACGCCTGTGCATGTGGACGAGGAGTACGCGCGCAAGTCGCACTTCGGGCGGCGTGTGGCGCACGGGCTGATGGGTCAATCGGTGGCCGACGGCCTCAAAACGCAGAGTGAATACCGCTTTTTGCCGGGCATGTCCTTGGGCTGGACTTGGGACTTTTTGCTGCCCATCTACATTGGCGATGTGTTGCGTGTGAAGTTCAAGGTCGGCACGATGCGCGAAAGCAAAAGCAAACCGGATTGGGGCATCGTCGTGTTGCCTTCGGAGCTGCTCAACCAGAACGATCAGGTGGTGCAACGCGGTGAACACCGCTTGATGATTCCGCGCCGGCCGGCATCAAGCCCGGCCTGATGCATCACCCAAACATACCCATATTGGGGTTGATTGATGTTGAAATGGTTTAATTTTTAGTTTTTTTGAATTTATAGGTAAATTTAGATTACTTAATATACATATTTAGTTATAAATATATAGCAATAAATAGAGTTTTTATGTGACTTCATAGTCATTTAATTCATTAAATAAAATGTCAAAAAATAAATCTCAAAATCTGCCTCTCAAAGGTGTGCGCGTCATCGACTACAGCCATTTCCTCGCCGGGCCGCACATGTCGCGTTGCCTGAGCGCCATGGGCGCCGACGTGATCAAGGTCGAGCGACCCACCGAGGGCGACGCGGGCCGCAGCACACCCACCCTCATCAAAGGCGTGAGCGGTTATTTTCTGCAGCAAAACATGGGCAAGCAGGGCCTGTGCATCAACCTGCGCGACCCGCGCGGCCTGGCGCTGATGCACAAGTTGACGGACAGCGCGGATGTATTCGTCGAAAACTACCGCCCCGGCGCGCTGAACCGCCTGGGTTTGGGGTACGAGGAGCTCTCCCAACGCAATCAGCGCCTGGTGTATTGCTCGGTCAGCGCCTTTGGCCACACTGGGCCCGACTCGCAACGCCCCGGTTTCGGCCTGATCGCCGAGGCCCGCAGCGGCGCGCAGTCGCTTTTGGGCATGCCGGGCGAAGCGCCCACGTTGTTCCGCATGCCGATTGCCGACATGTACGCCGGCATGCACGGCGTGGCGGCGATTTGCGCCGCGCTGTTTGGCCGCGTGGCCAGCGGTCGCGGGCAACACATCGACATCGCGCTGCACGATTGCATGGTCTCGATGCACGACTACGCGGCGCAAGGTTATCTGCTCAATGGCGAACTGTCCCAACAGACCGGCCATGATCTGCCCAGCAGCACCGTGTACGGCACCTTCACCGCCAAAGACGGCTACCTGGTGATCGCCGCGCAAATGGCCGACACCTGGCGCGGCCTGGCCAAACTGATGGGCGGCGAGGCCTACGCGCAGGCAGTCGGAGGCTGGACGCAGACCGAACGCAACGCCAACCGCGAAGACATCCTGGCGCGCGTGCGCGCCTGGTGTTTGGCGCAGGACGGCGTGAAACATTGCTGCGACCAGCTTGACGCCCTGGGCATCCCTGCCGCGCCGGTGCAGACCATCGACAAGGTGCTGGCCGACCCGCAAACCCTGGCGCGCGGCATGGTGGTGGAGCAGGAGCATCCGATCCTGGGCACAGTCAAATTGCCTAACTTGCCGTTCCGCTTCTCTGAATGCGACACCACACCCAGCGGCCCTGCGCCCCTGCTTGGGCAACACAACCGCGACATCGCGGCGGGTTTGGGCTATTCGCAGGCCGATATTGACACGCTGGTGAAAGACAGCGTGTTGTACGCTGAAGAGGCGGTCAGCCAATTGCCCGGCAGGGGATAATTTGAGGCTTTCTCCTTTGAATTGACCAAAATGACTGACCAATACGCGGTGATCGGCAACCCCATCGCGCAAAGCAAATCGCCGCTGATCCACGGCATGTTTGCCGAGGCGACGAAACAGGACCTTGAATACACCCGGATCGAAGGCAACAATTTTGCGGCCGACGTGGACGCTTTTCGCACCCGTGGCGGGCGCGGCCTGAACATCACCGCGCCCTTCAAACTGGACGCGTTCGCCTACGCCAACGAACATTCGGAACGCGCCAAGCTGGCCGGTGCTGTCAACTGCATGAAATTTGACGGCAAGCGCGTCGTGGCCGAAAACTTCGACGGCGTGGGCCTGGTCCGCGACGTGGTGCACAAC
>JANNEZ010000015.1:0-1637 GCA_031379255.1 Rhodoferax sp.
GTTAACTATCTTGCCAAATTCGGTGTTAAAGTTAATCTGCAAGTTAATCAGCTCTTCAACCCACCTTCCCCACCTACCATGAGCACCAAAACCAGCGACAAACTGATGGCCCGCCTGCAGGCTACATCCCAGGGCGAGACGGCGCACCTCTCGGCCGTTTTCCTGGCCCAGATTTACGACCAGATGCAGGTGCAGGGTGTCAACAGCGCCCAGTTGGCCGAGCGCCTGGGCTGCGCGCGCAGCTACGTCACGCGCCTGTTTCGCGGCAGCACCAACCTCTCGGTGCAGACCATGGTGAAGCTGGCGCAGGCGATGGACGCCTCGATCCACATCGAGCTGGTCACCAAAGAGCCGTCAACCGGATCGCCGCTTTGATTCTGGCCGGATTCCACTGGCTACAATGATTGACATGACCCGCCACGCTGGAGCCTGGCGGGTTTTTTCAAACCGGGGATCCAGCCGGAGATCCACTGGAAAACAATGCGGAGCAGCGTTATGGACACCCTGATTCAGCAGATCATCAACGGCCTGGTGCTGGGCAGCATGTACGCGCTGGTGGCGCTCGGGTACACCATGGTGTACGGCATCATCAACCTGATCAACTTCGCGCACGGCGAGGTGCTGATGGTCGGCGCGCTCACGAGCTGGACCATCATCGGGCTCATGACCGAATCCATGCCCGGCACACCCGGCTGGCTGATTTTGCTCATCGCCATGCTGATCGCCTGTGTGGTTGCCGCCGCGCTGAATTTCGTGATCGAAAAAGTCGCCTACCGGCCCCTGCGCAACAGCCCGAAACTGGCGCCGCTCATCACCGCCATCGGCATGTCGATCCTGCTGCAGACGCTGGCCATGATCATCTGGAAGCCCAACTACAAGCCGTACCCGAACCTGCTGCCGGCCGCGCCTTTCCACATTGGCGGCGCGGTGATCACCACCACGCAGATACTGATTCTCGCGATGACGGCGGTGTCACTGGCCGTGCTGATGTGGGTTGTCAACGGCACCAAACTCGGCCGCGCCATGCGCGCCACGGCCGAGAACCCGCGCGTGGCCTCACTCATGGGGGTCAAGCCGGATGTGGTGATCTCCGCCACTTTCCTCATCGGCGCCGTGCTGGCCGCCATTGCCGGTGTGATGTGGGCGGCCAACTACGGCACCGTGCAACACACCATGGGGTTCCTGCCGGGGCTCAAGGCCTTCACCGCCGCGGTGTTCGGTGGCATTGGCAACCTGGGCGGCGCGGTGGTCGGCGGCGTGTTGCTGGGCCTGATCGAATCAATCGGCGCGGGTTACATCGGCGCGCTCACAGGCGGCGTGTTGGGCAGCCACTATTCAGACATTTTTGCCTTCATTGTGCTGATCTTTGTGCTCACGCTGCGGCCTTCGGGGCTGCTGGGTGAACGGGTGGCGGACCGGGCGTGAGGGGCGCAACCATGAACAAAAATACGCGCCTCATCGCCATCCTGGTCGCCGCCGCAGGGCTCTTGATCCTGCCGCTCATCCTGCAAAACTTCGGCAACGCCTGGGTGCGCATTGCCGACATGGCGCTGCTGTACGTGCTGCTGTCGCTGGGCCTGAACATTGTGGTGGGATACGCCGGGCTGCTGGACTTGGGCTATGTGGCCTTCTTCGCT
>JANNEZ010000029.1:0-4476 GCA_031379255.1 Rhodoferax sp.
GCGTCGTGTTTTCACAACCCGCCACTTCAATCGCTGGATGCGAAAGACTGAATTGACGGACGAATTGCTGTGTTTGGCAGTCGGTGAAATGGCAAACGGTCTGATAGATGCCGATTTGGGTGGCGGCGTTGTCAAAAAGCGGATTGGTCTGGCCGGACGCGGCAAGAGTGGCGGGGCCAGAACGCTCATTGCCACCAACCGGGGCAGTCGCTGGTTCTTCATGTTCGGATTTGAGAAAAACGACCGAGCCAATATTGAATCCAGGGAGTTGGCAGCGCTTCAAAACTATGCCATCGAACTGCTGGCGATGCCAAGCACAGAACTTGAAACCGCCGAACGAAACGGCGCATTGAAGGAAATTTGCCATGCCCACTAAAGCCAAACCTGCCGCTAAAAGCGCCATTCTGGAAGCCATGCACGAATCAGCGCGTGACTTGCATCGCCTCGGTTTCATCGACAAACGCAGAATGCAGGAATTCGACGCCTTGTGTCTGGACGCCATTCCATCCTATGGCAGCGAGCAAATCCGCGCTTTACGCGATCACTTGAATTTGAGCCAGGCAGTCTTGGCCGCGGTGCTCAACACCAGTGTCTCCACCATCCGCAAATGGGAAGGCGGCGAAAAACACCCCAGCGGGCCGTCGGCCAAACTGCTCAATTTGCTGGAGCGCAAGGGGCTTGAGGCAGTGCTTTGAGGTTTGCAGTTGTGGAGAATCACTGCCCAAGCAAAGTAAGCACTGCCATAAGGATGCCCCCAAGTAAGAACCGGGAATCAGCGTCTTCCAGGAGCTTGTCGTCCAAATAATCATGATGGGCGAAGTAATTTCGAGCGACTTCGCAACAAATCATCGCTTGAGCCAAGGGTAATTCATTTCCGGCCTCGCCATAACTCAAGGCCCTGATTTGTGAAATGACATTCTCTGGTGTGTCATGAAGTTGGCTTATTTTCTTATTCTTACCCTCGTTCAGACCTGCGATGGTCGCCTGATGCGAAAAACCAGACGACTTCACCAACATCAGTAAATACTTGAACATGCCTTGCTCTTTTTCCGGCTTTATATCTTTCAACTTGTCAATCCGCGTCAGCTCCTCCCGAAAGCACTTCTCTGCACAAATTGCCACCAGCAGATAGTGAGCCAGTGGATCGCGCTCCCGAAAATCAATCAACGCCCGGTCGTTCAAGTTGCCGGCCATTTCGTCATGCAGGTTTTTAAACGCCATAGTCAGGCGATTGAAATGACGATTCCGCGTACGAATTAAATCAACACGGGCCAGTAGCGCTGCCCCCTCCAACTGAAATTTAGGTTCCAGCCTTGCATTGAAGTCTTTCAAATAGTAAGGTGTCAATTCAAGAAATTTTTCGCGTGCGCTGAAATATTCAAAAGGCAGCACCGCCCGCAATTCTGCCCACTGCTGCGTTTGCCTATCCTGATACCGCCACAGATCAAAATAGTGGTCCAAGGTGTTCTCGGTCAAAAGGCAAAGCCATTCAACTGCCAAGTAAACCTGATGTTGAAGGTGTGGAAAGACTGACTCGCGCAGCCTTTTATGTCGCTTGCTCCCCCAGCTCCACCATTGCGCAGTTGTCAATAAATGTGATTTGACCAAGGCCTCCATCTTCACTGGATCAACATTCAAATGCTCTGCCAATTTCCGCGCCCTATCCCGCAATACGTCGGTGTTTTCTTCTTGCAGTACGCCGGAAGTCCGGGAATTCGAATGCTCCTTCATTGCCTGGTAGTGGGCCAACCAGGTCATCAATGACGACAGGCCTCCCCAGCGGACTTCTGTATCAAGCCAGGACACTGGCTTGCTCGGCAGCGTAGCCATCAACGCCGCCGTTCGGGTGGCGTTCGCAACACGCGCCTCCACATCCGGACTGTTAAGAATTATTGTTTCGAAAATGTCGGCGGCACAGACAACGTCCACCAACGCCAGCGCTTGCCATGGGTAAAAGTAGTCCACATAGGGTCGAATTTTGCAGCCATTTGGCAGTTCAAACTCATCCGGAATATCGGGCAGCCCTGCCTCAGCAGAATGCTTCTTCAGGAACTCAGACAACTCGGTTTCAGGGCGAAAAAAGGAATGCAAAAACCAACAGGGCTGATCAAAATCGAGACGCGCCCAATCTTGGGTCCAAAGCTGATCAATCAACGTCCCGCGCAGTCCTTGCTTTTCGATTGCTTGCTCTTGAGCCTGATACCCTTGAACAAAGTAAGCAACGGGAAAGACCACCCGGAACTGCGGTCGCAGCCACCCCCACTCAACTAAAGTTGAAATTGGGTATTGCCTCAAAAAGGCATCGTCAAAGCCAATTCTTTTCAGAAAATCGAGAAGTGACCCGCGCCCGTCACCTGCATAGTCCAACAGCGTCGTCGTCACGATCGGTCAGCCAATTCAGGGGGAATTGCGATTTACTTCAACGCCTTGAACCGCATCCGCTTGGGCTTGGCGCCTTCCGCCCCCAAACGGCGCACTTTGTCCGCTTCGTATTCTTGGTAGTTGCCATCAAAGAAAGTCCACTGGCTGTCGCCCTCGCAAGCGAGGATATGGGTAGCGATGCGGTCGAGGAACCAGCGGTCGTGGCTGATCACCATCAAGGAGCCGGCAAACTCCAGCAAGGCATCTTCCAGCGCGCGCAGGGTTTCCACGTCGAGGTCGTTGGATGGCTCGTCCAGCATCAACACGTTGCCGCCAGCGATCAGGGTTTTGGCCAGGTGCAAACGCCCGCGTTCACCGCCCGAGAGGGTGCCCACACGTTTCTGCTGGTCTTGTCCGTTGAAATTGAAACGCCCGCAATAGGCACGGCTGGCCATCGTGAACTTGCCGACGTTGAGCATGTCCAGCCCGCCGGAGACGTCTTCCCACACAGTTTTTTCATTGCTCAAGTCGTCGCGGTGCTGGTCAACAAACGCCATCCTGACGGTGGAGCCGACTTTGACTTCGCCGCTGTCCGGCTTTTCCTTGCCAGAGATCATGCGAAACAGCGTGGACTTGCCCGCGCCGTTGGGGCCAATGATGCCGACAATGGCGCCTGCAGGCACTTTGAAACTCAGGTTGTCGATCAGCACCCGGTCGCCAAAAGATTTGCTCACGTTGACAAACTCGATCACTTCATTGCCCAGGCGCTCGGCCACTGGGATGAAAATCTCATTGGTTTCGTTGCGCTTCTGGTATTCGAAATCACTCAGCTCTTCGAAACGCGCCAGACGCGCCTTGCTCTTGGCCTGTCGGGCTTTGGGGTTCTGGCGCGACCATTCCAGTTCCTTCTTCAAGGCTTTGGCGCGGCTTTCTTCACCTTTTTGTTCGGCCTCCAGGCGCGCGGTTTTCTGCGTCAGCCAGTCGCTGTAATTGCCTTTGTAGGGGATACCGGAGCCGCGGTCCAGCTCCAAAATCCACTCGGCCGCGTTGTCGAGGAAATAGCGGTCGTGGGTAATCGCCACCACCGTGCCGGGGTAACGCTGCAAAAACTGCTCCAGCCAATCCACCGATTCGGCGTCCAAGTGGTTGGTCGGCTCATCCAGCAGCAACATGTCTGGTTTAGAGAGCAGCAGCCGACACAGGGCGACGCGGCGTTTTTCGCCGCCTGACAACACGCCGATGTTGGCGTCCCAGGGCGGCAGGCGAAGCGCATCAGCGGCGATTTCAAGCTGGTGCTCGGAATCCGTGCCGCCGGTGGCGATGATGGCTTCCATTTCCGCCTGTTCGGTGGCGAGTTTGTCGAAATCGGCATTTTCCTCACCATAGGCGGCGTAAATTTCTTCCAGCCGCGCTTTGGCGGTGAAGACCGCGCCCATGCCAGCTTCAACGCTTTCACGCACGGTCTGCGTCGGGTCGAGTTGCGGCTCCTGCGGCAGATAACCAATGTTCAGGTTCGGCATCGGGATCGCCTCGCCCTCATATTCCTTGTCGACACCGGCCATGATTTTGAGCAGCGTGGATTTGCCAGAACCATTGGTGCCCAGCACGCCAATCTTGGCACCAGGGAAGAAACTGAGCGAAATGTTCTTGAGGATGAAACGCTTGGGCGGCACCATCTTGCCGACGCGGTTCATCGAATATACGTATTGGGCCATGTGTGGGGGAGTTCGCTGACGGAAAAACCCCCATTATCGCGGCTGCGCCGCGCGCCCATCCCGCCGGGCCTTACATCAGCGGCGCGGGCCCGGTAACGGGGGACGGCTCGTTGAGCAGGGCCGCGTGCGCCACCGCATCCAGCGCGCTGCCCACCACATCACCGTCGGAGACGACACGGATCAGGCCCTGCTCACGGCGCAAATCCATGGTGCGGCGCGACATTGAATGGGCCAGCCCCTTGCCGGAGATGAACATGAACAGCGTCAAATGCGGGCTCGCCCAGGTCAGTTGCGCACGCACCCACACGCCCTTGAGCATCAGTTCCACCCAGGTGCCAACCTTCAGATCGGACACCAACCACGGGCCGGACGGGACGGAATCCACCACATCGGCGCTGGC
>JANNEZ010000059.1:0-3814 GCA_031379255.1 Rhodoferax sp.
GGCTGAGCATCGGCTTGTTGGCTTCAAAAATCACCGGGTACTTGCCGGCGTTGCCGTAGTAGGTTTTGGCGATCGCCGAGAGTGTGTCGCCGCGCACCACGTCATGGAACTGCGACTCGTCAGCCGGTGTGGCGGCCACCAGCATGTTTTCAACGTGGGTGACACCGGCCACATTGCCGCAGCACAGTGTGACTTTTTCGACCGCCGCCTGGTCCGGCGCGTCGCCCTGCACGGTAACGGTGCCGGTCTTGCCCTCAAACATGACAAAAAGGCCCGAGAGGCCCAGGTTTTGCGTTTCGATGTAGGTGGCGATGCCTTTGGCCGCGGCCGAGTTCAATTCATCCAGCGTGGGCTGTGCCGCCGGATCAGCGGCAGCGGCCTCGGCGGCTTTCTCCACATCTTTGTGGCCAAACAGCTTTTCGCCGGCTTCCTTGATGAAACTGAACATGCCCATGGTGCGACTCCTGAAAATGGTGTGGGGGAGGCACAATGTACATCCAATTCAAATGGAGACCGGCCATGGCAGCGCAAAACTTGCAAGCAAATATGGACGTGGCGACCGTGCAGAAAATGCTCGACCCGATCTTCCCGGGGCTGATGGGCGTGAAACTCACCGTGGTGGCGCCAGAGCGGGTGGTGGCCGAAATGACAGTGCGCGCCGACCTGTGCACTGGCGGCGGCATCCTGCATGGCGGCGCCTACATGGCCTTTGCCGACACCCTGGGTGCGGTGGGCACGGTGGTGAACCTGCCGCCCGGCAAACGCACCACCACCACCGATTCGAGCACCAAATTCATTGCCGGCGCGAAACTCGGCAGCGTGGTCACCGGCGAAAGCACCGCGCTGCACCGGGGCCGCACCACCATGGTCTGGCAGACCATGATCACGAATGCCGAAGGCAAACTCTGCGCCGTGGTGACGCAGACCCAGCTGGTGATCGACGCGAAAGCTTGAGAGGAGGTGGGCCACAGCCCGGCCCCCGCCAATTCAGGTCAATAAGTCAGTGTCAAGGTTCCGGTGCCGACAATGGTCGCCGTCTGGCTGAGGCGGGTCACCGCACCCGCCGGCGTGATTCGGAAAGTGTCCACCTGGGTGGCACTGAGCACGCCCCCGGGATTTGTACGAATGGTCTGCGTGAGTTTCATCAGGGCGGTTGTCGCTGTGTCAGCTTCCAGCGCCCAGGTGAGAGTGTTGGTTGCTGTAATCGCGAGTTTGGCGCTGCTTGGATACGTGAAGAAGGCGCCGATGGTTCCCGAGTTGCCGACCAGGGCCGTCAAAGGAACGGTGACAGGTGGCACACCGACTGAATAGGCGCTTGCGCTGGTGTAGCCCAGCAGGTTGTAGGTCGGGCTCATGAACAAGGTTTCGGTGGCCGGCGCCAGCGGGATGTTCACGGTGCCACCGGGCCCGGAGGCGACCACCGACCCGCTGGAGGTACGACTTTTTTGCAGAGCAGCTGCCGTCTCAAAGGTTGTATTGGTCACAGGACTTTGAGTGGTTGAGCCGTTGCCGGCTATGTTCGCACCGGTGATGGTGCCGCTGATCGTGTAGGTGTAGGCCGCAGTGTCGTTGAAATCGTTGGTGTAGGCCTGTTTCAGCTGGAAGGTGCTCGTCGATGCGACGGGGGCGGGCGCGGGGGCGCCGCCGCCACCGCCACCGCCGCATGCAGCGAGGATGATGGACGAGAGCAGCACGGATAAATATTTCATGAATTCCCTTAAGATTTACTGAGTGAAAGCGGACGCGTTGGTCAGTGTAAACAGGTGTATCGCACGGGTTTCAAGGTGCTATATAAAACATAGCTAAAAGACCATGTTTTACGTGACTTAACGGTCAAAAAAGCATGAAAAATTCTAAAAATTTGGCAAATGACGAAAATAATTAACACCCATGTTAATTATTATTGGAGTCGCTGGCCGGGTTCGGATCAACCCACTTTGGGTTGTTGATGCGCAGATCCAGCTGCAGCATGGATTCAAGTTGCGCCAGCAGCGCTGCGTCGTCCAGCGCCACCGCCTTGCTGCGAATCGCCTTGGCTAGCTGGGTGGCTGCTTCATCGTCACCGTGCGGGCTGGCGGGCGCGGTCGCCGCCTCGACTGCCTCCTGACGCCGCGCCACGATCTTCAAGGTGTTGATCAGCAAACGCGTCTTGAACCGGTGTTCGCCTTCGAGCGCCGGAAGGAGTTGGGTTTCCAGGTACTCGATGCCTGCAGCCAGCAGGGCGTTGTCGGGTGGGATCGGCGTCATGCGGCGTCTCCCTGCAACTTTGCCAACTGGACCATGTCCCACAGCGGCTCGGCCATGCGCCGCCCGATCAGGCGGTGCTCCAGGCTGATGGGCTCGGTGCCCATGTCCCTACCCAAACCCATGCCCATCCCCAGGCACATCACGGCCCAGCGCACCTGGCAGGCCATTTCCCAGAAGAAGACGCGGGCCGGGTCCACAGCCGCGCCACCGCCCGCTTCGTAAGCCGCATACAGGTCTTCGCGCCGCCCGATGCCTGCCACCTCGCCGGGTCCGCCAAATCGCCAGGTGCGCAGGCACAACCACGCCAGGTCTTGCGCGAGGTCGCCCAGGTGGGCGAGTTCCCAGTCGATCACGGCGGCCAGACCGTCCTCGGTGACGATGAAATTGCCGAGCCGGAAGTCGCCATGCACGGGAACCGGAGCCGGGTTGGCGTAGTCGGCAAGGCGCTCGTCGATCCAGCGCAATCCCCATTCGAGCGCTGGATGCTGCACGCCGCTGGCATCGACTTGCGCTCGGTAGTCTTGCCATTGACCTGCAGCGCTTTTGATGGGCAGAAACGCCGCGTCCGCTGGCGAAATTCGGTGAATATCCACCAGTGCCCGGGCGCAGTGCGGGGTCAGGCGCTCGCGGGCGCGCCGGTAGCGCGCCTCGCGCAGGATTTTGGGGGCCAGCGTTTCGCCCGCGACAAAACGCGTGATCTGCCCGTGCCCGAGGCCTTGGGACGCATCCAGGCGCAGCACCAGCTTCGGCGCGGGCACGTCGTGCTCGCGGGCGAGTTGGGTGATCTGCGCGTCCTGCGCCGGGGTGAGGGTGCGCCGGGACAGGCCTTCGGATGATTGAAGTTTGGCCGCCGGCAGCGTCTGCAGCACCAGCCGCTCGGGCTCGCCGCCCACGGTCACGTCCAGCAGCCAGGTTTGTTTGGTGGCGCCCGCAGTGAGGCGCTGCATGTGCAACACCGCCACCGCTTGGGCCAGGGCGTTTTGCAGCGCCGTTTCGAGCAAGCTCTGCGTTGATGCCTGCGTCACTTCCACCACAGGCCCTAGTCGGACTTGCCGATCATGCCAAACAGGTGCCCCGCCACCTTGCGCATCTGGATTTCCTCCGCGCCCTCGGTGATGCGGTAACGCCGGTGGTGGCGGTAGATGTGCTCAAACGGTTTGTGGCGCGAATAACCGATGCCGCCATGCACCTGCATCGCGCGGTCTGCCGCCTCGCACACCAGGCGGTTGGCGCGGTAGTTGCACATCGAGACCTGGTCGCTGAGTTTTCGGGCCACTTCGGGCTTGCTCATTTGGTCCATGCGCCAGGCGGTCTGGTAAATGAGCGCACGCAACATCGCCGCTTCGGTGTGCAGCTCGACCAGCGGGAACTGAATACCCTGGTTGACGGAAAGCGGCTTGCCAAAGGGCTTGCGCACCAGCGCGTAAGCCACACTTTCGTTGATGCAATACTGCGCCGCGCCCAGCGACGAGGCCGCCTGGCGGATGCGGTTTTCATGCACAAAATGTTGCGCCAGCGCCAGGCCATTGCCGGGCTCGCCGAGGATGGCGTCATCGGCCACCCACAC
>JANNEZ010000069.1:0-6028 GCA_031379255.1 Rhodoferax sp.
GGAATACCGCGGCATCACGGTTGCAGACATGACCAAGTTGCGTTCGACAGCCCGCAGCAACGGTGTGAGCCTGAGTGTGTTGAAAAACACCCTGGCCCGCCGCGCTGTGGCTTCGAGCGGATTTGCCGTTGTCTCTGACCTGATGACCGGTCCGCTGATCTACGGCTTCTCTGTAGATGCAGTCGCTGCCGCGAAAGTGGTGGCGGAATTCGCGAAAACCAACGACAAATTGGTGATTCGCGGTGGCGCATATGCAGGAAAAGCCCTGGACGTGAATGGCGTGAAGCAGTTGGCAAGCATCCCCACCAAAGAGGTGTTGCTGGCGCAATTGCTGGGCTTGTTGCAATCCCCGATCTCGCGTACAGCCCGTGTGCTGGCCGCCATCGCGGAGAAAAAAGGCGCAGATGCAGCCCCTGTGGCAGCCGCGGCAGAAGAAGCAGTTGCCGCCTGAAGCGCGGCAACTGGACAACCAACTTAACGGAACTTAGAGGACATCAAAATGGCATTCGATAAAGACACATTTTTGACCGCGCTGGACAGCATGACGGTCATGGAACTCAACGACCTGGTGAAAGCCATCGAAGAGAAATTTGGCGTGAGCGCAGCCGCCATGTCGGCGCCAGCGGCTGGCGGCGGCGCTGCTGCTGCGGTCGCTGAAGAGAAGACCGAATTCAACGTGGTTCTGCTGGAAGCCGGCGCCGCCAAGGTGTCGGTCATCAAGGCCGTCCGCGAAATCACAGGACTGGGCTTGAAAGAAGCCAAGGACCTGGTCGACGGCGCGCCGAAAAACGTGAAAGAAGGCATTGCCAAGGCCGATGCCGAAGCCGCCTTGAAAAAGCTGGTGGAAGCTGGCGCCAAGGCCGAACTCAAATAAACGGGTTTGACCAGAAGGCTGGAGCGCCCCCGTGGGCCTCCAGCCTTTGGTGCTTATATGGTGCGTTGTTAGAGCACACCGAAAAGCCGGTAGTCCAGTAGTCTGGGCCTGTTTTTCAGTGTCTTCTGATCGATAGATGGTTGATCGACAGATTGGAAGACGCCTTGGTTCGGGTTGCGCGCAATGCGCAACTGTCCGCCAGTGATTGGTAGTGGCCAATCGCCAAGATGCACCCTGGAACCCTAGTCCTTGCCCGGAGAACTCATGGCTTACACATACACCGAACGCAAACGCATCCGGAAAAATTTCGGCAACCGCGACAGCGTGCTTGAAATCCCTTACTTGTTGCAAATGCAAAAAGATGCCTACACGGCGTTTTTGCAGGCAGACGTCGCTCCGAAAAAGCGCACGGTGGAAGGCCTGCAGGCTGCGTTTGACGCCGCTTTTCCGATTGTTTCCCACAACGGTTTTGTCGAGATGAAGTACCTGGAGTACAACCTCGCGAAGCCCGCGTTTGACGTTCGCGAGTGCCAGACCCGCGGCCTTACATTTGCCTCGGCCGTGCGCGCCAAAGTCCAGTTGATCATTTACGACCGTGAGTCTTCCACCAGCCAGAACAAGGTTGTCAAGGAGGTCAAGGAGCAGGAGGTCTACATGGGCGAAGTGCCGCTCATGACCAACAAGGGCTCTTTCATCATCAACGGCACCGAGCGCGTCATCGTCTCCCAGCTGCACCGCTCGCCTGGCGTGTTCTTCGAACACGACAAGGGAAAAACCCACAGTTCGGGCAAATTGCTGTTCTCCGCGCGCATCATTCCCTACCGCGGTTCCTGGCTGGATTTCGAGTTTGATCCGAAAGACATCCTGTATTTCCGCGTCGACCGCCGTCGCAAGATGCCGGTCACGATTTTGCTGAAAGCCATTGGCCTGAACCACGAGTCGATCCTGGCGAATTTCTTCGTCAACGACAATTTCCGGTTGATGGACAGCGGCGCCCAGATGGAATTCGTCGCAGAGCGTTTGCGCGGCGAAGTGGCGCGGTTTGATATCACCGACAAGGCTGGCAAGGTCGTTGTGGCCAAAGACAAACGCGTCACTGCGCGCCACACGCGCGAGCTCGAACAGAGCAACACCACCCACATCAGTGTCCCGGAAGATTTCCTGGTCGGCCGGGTGGTTGCACGCAGCATTGTTGATGCCGATACCGGTGAAATCGTTGCCAAGGCGAATGAGGAACTGACCGAAGCCCTGCTGAAAAAACTGCGTGTGGCTGGTGTTCAAGACCTGGCTTGCATCTACACCAACGAGCTTGATCAAGGCGCTTATATTTCGCAAACCCTGCGCAGCGATGAGACGGCCGACGAGTTTGCTGCCCGGGTGGCCATCTATCGCATGATGCGTCCCGGCGAGCCGCCAACGGAAGACGCTGTTCAGGCCCTGTTCCAGCGCCTGTTCTACAACCCGGATACCTACGACCTGTCACGCGTCGGCCGGATGAAGTTCAACGCCAAGATGGGCCGTGCCGAATCGACCGGTCCGATGGTGCTGACCAACGAAGACATCCTCTCAGTCGTGAAGATCCTCGTCGATCTGCGCAATGGCCGCGGCGAGGTGGATGACATCGATCACCTCGGCAACCGTCGTGTGCGCTGTGTAGGCGAGCTGGCGGAAAACCAGTACCGCACGGGTCTGGCGCGAATTGAGAAAGCCGTGAAAGAGCGTTTGGGCCAGGCAGAGCAAGAGCCGCTCATGCCCCATGACCTGATCAACAGCAAGCCGATTTCCGCCGCGCTGAAGGAGTTCTTTGGCGCGTCCCAGCTGAGCCAATTCATGGACCAGACCAATCCGCTGTCGGAAATCACGCACAAGCGGCGTGTCTCGGCGCTTGGCCCGGGTGGTTTGACGCGTGAGCGCGCAGGCTTTGAAGTGCGGGACGTTCACGTCACGCATTACGGCCGCGTCTGTCCGATTGAAACGCCGGAAGGCCCAAACATCGGTTTGATCAACTCGTTGGCGCTGTATGCGCGTTTGAACGAGTACGGTTTCATCGAAACACCGTACCGCCGCGTGATCGACGCCAAAGTGACGAACCAGATCGACTATCTGTCGGCCATTGAAGAAGGCAAATATGTCATCGCACAGGCCAACGCAACACTGGACAAGGACCACAAGCTGACCGGCGACCTGGTGTCAGCCCGCGAAAAAGGCGAGTCCATTCTGGTCGGCGCGGAGCGTGTCCAGTACATGGACGTGTCCCCGGCGCAGATCGTGTCTGTGGCGGCTTCACTGGTGCCGTTTCTGGAACATGATGATGCCAACCGCGCGCTGATGGGCGCCAACATGCAACGCCAGGCCGTCCCGGTCCTGCGGCCCGAAAAAGCCTATGTGGGAACGGGTATTGAACGCGTTTCCGCAGTTGACTCCGGCACCGTCGTTACAGCCTCCCGCGGTGGCGTCGTGGACTACGTTGATGCGACGCGTGTCGTGATTCGCGTCAATGACGCAGAAGCTGTAGCGGGTGAGGTGGGTGTCGACATCTACAACCTGATCAAGTACCAGCGTTCGAACCAGAACACCAATATCCACCAGCGCCCCATCGTCAAGAAGGGTGACAAGCTGGCCAAGGGAGACGTGATCGCCGACGGCGCTTCCACGGACCTGGGCGAGCTTGCGCTCGGCCAGAACATGTTGGTCGCGTTCATGCCCTGGAATGGCTACAACTTCGAGGACTCGATCCTCATCAGCGAACGTGTGGTGGCGGAAGACCGGTACACCTCGATTCACATCGAAGAGCTGGTGGTGATGGCGCGTGACACGCGTCTCGGCGCGGAAGAAATCACGCGCGACATCCCCAACCTCAGCGAACAACAGCTCAACAGGCTCGACGAATCGGGCATCATCTATGTGGGCGCTGAAGTCCAGCCAGGCGACACACTGGTCGGCAAGGTTACCCCCAAGGGCGAGACCACGCTGACACCTGAAGAGAAGCTGTTGCGCGCGATCTTCGGGGAAAAGGCAAGTGACGTGAAGGACACCTCATTGCGTGTCGATCAAGGCTCACAAGGCACCGTCATCGACGTGCAGGTGTTCACCCGCGAAGGCATCACCCGCGACCGCCGCGCCCAGCAGATCATCGACGATGAGCTGAAGCGTTTCCGCCTTGATTTGAATGACCAGCTGCGCATTGTCGAGGCGGACGCGTTCGAGCGGATTGAAAAGCTGCTGCTTGGGAAAACCGCAAACGGTGGCCCCAACAAGCTTGCCAAAAGCAGCAAGATTGACAAGGCATACCTTGCCTCGGTGGAGAAATTCCATTGGTTTGACATTCGTCCAGCCGACGACGAGGTGGCTTCCCAGCTTGAAAGCATCAAGAATTCGCTGGAGCAAACACGCCATAGCTTCGATTTGTCGTTTGAGGAAAAACGCAAGAAGCTGACCCAGGGTGATGAGTTGCCAGCCGGTGTGCTCAAAATGGTCAAGGTCTACCTGGCCGTCAAACGCCGCCTGCAGCCCGGTGACAAGATGGCCGGCCGCCACGGCAACAAAGGTGTGGTGTCCAAGATTGTTCCGGTTGAAGACATGCCCTACATGGCCGACGGCACACCGTGTGACATCGTTCTGAATCCATTGGGCGTTCCCTCGCGGATGAACGTCGGACAGGTGCTGGAAGTGCATCTGGGTTGGGCCGCCAATGGAATCGGTCAACGCATCGGCGACATGTTGCAGGCCGAGGCCAAAATCGCCGAGCTGCGCAAGTTTCTTGAAACGCTATACAACGGTTCCGGCCGCAAGGAAGACCTCGGCAAACTCACCGATGGCGACATTGTTGAAATGGCGGGGAACCTGTCCAAAGGCGCCACCTTTGCCACCCCGGTTTTCGACGGCGCATCGGAAGAAGAGATCCGCGGCATGCTCAAATTGGCCTATCCCGAAGAAATCGTGAAGGCCAAGGGGCTCACCGCGACGCGCACGCAGGCCAACCTGTTCGATGGCCGCAGCGGCGAAGCGTTTGAGCGGCCAACCACAGTCGGTTACATGCATGTGCTCAAGCTGCACCACTTGGTGGACGACAAGATGCATGCCCGCTCCACCGGTCCGTACAGCCTGGTGACGCAGCAGCCTTTGGGCGGCAAGGCCCAGTTCGGCGGCCAGCGTTTCGGTGAGATGGAGGTCTGGGCGCTTGAGGCATACGGTGCTTCCTACACCCTGCAGGAAATGCTCACCGTCAAATCAGACGACGTGCAGGGCCGCACCAAAGTGTATGAGTCCATCGTCAAGGGCGAGCACGCGATCGAAGCCGGCATGCCGGAATCGTTCAACGTGCTGGTCAAGGAAGTGCGTTCGCTCGGTATCGATATGGAGCTCGAGCGCGGTTAAGCGTCGACACGTCAAGGAACAAACACATGAAATCATTACTCGACCTGTTCAAGCAATTCACGCCCGATGAGCACTTTGATGCCATCCGCATCGGCATGGCCTCGCCGGAGAAAATCCGTTCCTGGTCATTCGGTGAAGTCAAGAAGCCGGAGACCATCAACTACCGCACCTTCAAGCCGGAGCGTGACGGCTTGTTCTGCGCCAAGATATTTGGCCCCATCAAGGACTACGAATGCCTTTGTGGCAAATACAAACGCCTCAAGCACCGCGGCGTCATCTGCGAAAAATGCGGCGTTGAAGTCACGCAAACCAAGGTTCGCCGCGACCGCATGGGCCACATTGACCTGGCAGCGCCCTGCGCGCACATCTGGTTCCTGAAATCCCTCCCCAGCCGCCTGGGCCTGGTGCTGGACATGACCTTGCGCGACATCGAACGCGTGTTGTACTTTGAAGCTTACGTGGTCACAGACCCGGGCATGACGCCGCTGAAGAAATACAGCATCATGACCGAAGACGACTACGACGCCAAGTTCAAGGAATACGGCGACGAGTTCCAGGCCAAGATGGGCGCCGAAGGCATCAAGGACCTGCTGCAGAGCATCGACATCGACGGTTCGATCGAGAAGCTGCGCAACGACCTGACCGGCTCCGAGCTGAAGATCAAGAAAAACGCCAAGCGCCTGAAAGTGCTTGAGGCGTTCAAGAAGTCTGGTATCAAGCCCGACTGGATGGTGCTCGAAGTGCTGCCCGTCTTGCCGCCGGATCTGCGCCCGCTGG
>JANNEZ010000081.1:0-6870 GCA_031379255.1 Rhodoferax sp.
GTTAACATGGGTGTTAACTTGTTGCAATTTCCACCAAATTTCTCAAAAATCAAGCTTTTTTAGCATCCAAGTCAGATGAAATGGCCGGTTATTGCTATAATAAATATAGCATACAATCCAGCTGCCCTGAGAACTGCAACGTAAGCTGGGGCAGGAGCTACAGCAGCTCGGGCGATTGCACGGTGACGACGAGGGTCTGCCCCTGTCCATCACGCTCGCGCGCACGCAACCACCACACCGCCCCGCGCCGCACCACACATTCGCCCGCTGGCAGACTCATCAGGCGGGCGATGGTCTGGCCCAACACGGGCTGGTGCCCGATAACCAGCACCGGGCTCTTCGCGTCGGGCCATTGCGCCAGCTTGAGCAGATCGTCCACGCTGCAACCCGGAGCCAGTTCCGGGCGGATCTTGTATTTGCCCGACAGTGCCAGCGCAGTTTGTTCGCAGCGCAGGGCCGGGCTGCTCAAGACGCGGGCGCCATGCGGCAAGTGGCGGTCCAGCCAGGCGGCCATGCGCTGGGCCTGTTTTTCGCCGCGGCTGGTCAATGCGCGGGTGAGGTCTTCCTGGCCCTCGTCCGGGTCTTTGGCTTCGGCGTGGCGCCACAAAATCAGATCCATCAGCGGCGCGCCGGGTCCGGGTTGCCGCCGGAATACCGATCCATCAAGGCCGCCTGCGCGCCCAGAACAGGGCGCTTGGGGCCCTTGCGTTTTTGGCCGGCGCCGTCCTTGGCGGCACTGAGCTTGCCGGCGCTGACCTTGGTGTAGGCGCCGTCGGCCTGCAAATCCCACGCGTCAACACCATCGTTCAGGTAAGCCACCAGGCATTCATCGACGATGCGCTGGCGCTGCTGGGCGTCGGTCACCGGCCAGGCCAGCTCGACCCGGCGCAGCATGTTGCGGTTCATCCAGTCGGCGCTGGAGAGGTACAGCTGCTCCTCTTCGTCAATGCGGAAATAGAACACCCTCGAGTGCTCGAGGAAACGGCCAATGACCGAGCGCACCTTGATATTCGAAGTTGCGTGCGGCACGCCTGGCGGCAACATGCAGGCGCCGCGCACCACCAGGTCGATCTTCACACCGCTCTGGCCGGCCTTGATCAAGGCGCGGATGATCGCCTCGTCGGTCAGGGCATTCATCTTGGCGATCAGGCGCGCGGTTTTACCGCCTTCGGCCGCCGCTGCGAGGGCATCGATCTGGCGGATCAGCTTGCGCTGCAGGTCGATGGGCGCAAGCCACAGTTTTTTGAGGCGCGGCAGGCGGCTCTGGCTGGCCAGGTGGTTGAACACGTGGTCCATGTCCTGGGTCAGGGCCGGGTCTGCCGTGAGGTGGCTCAGGTCGGTGTAGAGCCGCGCCGTGCGCGGGTTGTAGTTGCCGGTGGAGAGGTGGCCGTAACGCTTGAGTTGTTTGCCTTCGCGCCGTGTGACAAGCATCATCTTGGCGTGGGTCTTCAGACCGACTACACCGTATAAAACCTGGGCGCCGATCGCCTCGAGTTTGTCGGCCCAGTTGATGTTGGCCTCTTCGTCAAAGCGCGCCTTGAGCTCCAGCACCACCGTCACTTCCTTGCCCCGGCGAATCGCTTCGCGCAGCAGGTCCATCAGGGCCGAGTCGGGGCCAGTGCGGTAAATCGTCTGTTTGATCGCCAGCACGTTCGCGTCGTAGACCGCTTCGCGCAGGAAATCCAGCACACCGTCAAAACTCTCAAACGGCTGGTGGATCACGATGTCGCGGGTCTTCAACTGCTCGAACACCGGCTGGCCGCGGTTCCACTGGATCGGGTACGAGGCTTTGTACGGCTCAAAACCGAGTTGGGCGTCGTCCACCTGGTCGATCAGCTGCGACAGCCGCACCAAATTGACAGGCCCGTGCACCCGGTACAGCGACAACCCGGGCAACTCGAACTGCTTGAGCAGAAAATCGGCCAGAAAGGGCGAGCAGCCGGCCGACACTTCCAGCCGCACCGCCTGCCCGTAATGGCGGTGTTGCAAACCCAGGCGAAGCGCCGTGCGCAGGTTCTTCACCTCTTCTTCGTCGACCGCCAGATCGGAATGCCGCGTCACCCGGAACTGCGAAAACTGCCCGACCTCGCGGCCTTCAAACAACTCGGTCAGGTGCGCGCGGATGATGCTCGAGAGCGACACAAACAGGCGTTTTCCAGACGACACATCGGCGGGCATGGGAATCAGGCGCGGCAACACCCGCGGCACCTTGACGATGGCAATCTCGTTGCTGCGGCCAAATGCGTCCGGCCCGCCCAGGCGCACGATGAAGTTCAACGACTTGTTGGCCACCTGCGGGAACGGGTGCGCCGGATCCAACCCGACCGGAATCAGCAGCGGCTGAACCTCGCGCTCGAAATAGGAGCGGACCCAATGGCGCTGCGCGGTGTTGCGCTCGCTGTGCGAGACCAGCTGGATGCCATGTTTTGCGAAGGCCGGTGTCAAAACGTCGTTGTACAGCGTGTACTGGCGCTCGACCAGGCTGTGGGCGTCAGCCGCCACACGCTGACACGACTCCACGCTCGTGGGCCCCTTCACATCGCCCGCGCGGTAACTCTCGAGGTGCGGCTCGGCGCGCACTTCAAAGAACTCGTCGAGGTTGCTCGAAACAATGCACAGGTAACGCAGGCGTTCCATCAGCGGCACGTCGTCGCGGCTGGCCCAGTCCAGCACACGCTCATTGAAGGCCAGGATGCTGCTGTCACGATCCAGCAGCGGGAGTTTTTCCGGCGCCATCACAGGGGTGTTGCTTTCTGAAGCTTCCGGGGACGCAGGCAGGTTTGTGCCAATGTTATGCATGCCCCATTGTTCAATCCGATTGTGACGCTTATATGACGGAGCTGTGTCGGCCTCCACGGCGTCAGGAGGCTTAAGGGTGGCGCGGTTTACCGGTTGTGGTTCAAAGGTGAAGGACGTCAGCACGGCATCAATTCAATAATTCAAGTATAATTGAAATATGCAATCTACCGATTTGGATCAACACGTCGCTGTCAGGTCCCTCGCCGCCCTGGCGCAGCCGCATCGCCTGCAGGCCTTTCGCGCGCTGGTCGCAGCCGGCCCGGACGGGTTGACGCCCGGCGCCATGGCCGGGCAGCTTGGCGCGTCAAACAGCGCCTTGTCGTTTCATCTGAAGGAACTCACCCACTCCGGGCTCGTCACCAGCGAGCCACGTGGCCGCAACCTGATCTACCGCGCCAATTTTGGGCAGATGAACGCCCTTCTGGGTTACTTGACCGAGCACTGCTGCCAGGGTGCGGCGTGTCAGATGACGGACGCGAACTGCGTCTCGTGT
This sequence comes from Rhodoferax sp., assembly GCA_031379255.1. Taxonomy (GTDB): domain Bacteria; phylum Pseudomonadota; class Gammaproteobacteria; order Burkholderiales; family Burkholderiaceae_C; genus JANYCG01. The sequence continues at coordinate 3,293 of JANNEZ010000081.1, forward strand.
TGAACCCGATCGATTCACGTATGGAAAGACACCCCATGACCATTGCCGACGCATTCAACCTCGGTTGCCAATGCAAAACATTGGATGCCCAACGCCTTCGCGATGAATTGGGCCGGGACGCCGGGCTCAGGGAAATGGCCACCGGGCTGGCCCAAACCCATCCCCATCTGTTCTCCAGCAGCGTGGTGTTTGTGGCAAGCAGCACACACCACGCCATCGAACAGGCAGTGGGCGCAATTGAACGCGTGATGGCGCAGCCAGCGTACCAGGCCGAAGCCCTGGCCAAGGCGCCCGCCATTGCACTCAGGCACTACGGCCCTTTGGGCGTTTTCATGGGTTATGACTTCCATGTTGATGCAGGTTCTGGCGGCGCGGGCCAAGCCCCGGGCCAGCCCCGCCTGATCGAGATCAACACCAATGCCGGCGGCGCGATGCTCAGCGCCGCGCTGGCCCGTTCACAAAAGGCGTGTTGCCAGCCCATGGCCGATGGCCTGGGTTACAACACCCGCTTGGACGCGCTGGATCAAACCTGGTTTGACATGTTCCAGAACGAATGGCGCTTGCAGCGGGGAGATGCCCCGTTGAACAGTGTGGCGATTGTCGACGACACACCCGAGGCACAGTATTTGGCACCCGAGTTCGCGCTGTTCCGCCAACTTTTTCAAAGCCGGGGAATGTCCGCGCACATTGCAGCGCCCGGCAACCTCAAGTGGTGCGACGGAAAACTCTGGCTTGTGCCATCAGACCCGGGCATTGGCATTGAGCAGTCAATTGACCTGGTTTACAACCGCCTGACCGATTTCGATCTCTCCGACAACAGCCATGAAGCGCTGCGCCAGGCTTATGCGGCAGGCGCCGTGGTGCTCACGCCGCACCCTTATGCGCATGCGACGCGCGCCAACAAGCGCCATCTGGCCACGCTGTCCGATGACGATTTGTTGGGCCGCTGGGGCGTTTCACCGCAAGACCGGCAAATTTTGAGAGCGGCCATTCCCAAAACTGTGTTGTGCGCCGAGCAAACTGCGGCTGGCCAGGAAGCAACCCTGTGGGCCGACCGTCGCCACCTGTTTTTCAAGCCCGTCGCAGGTTACGGCGGCAAAGCCGCTTACCGGGGCGACAAACTCACCAAGCGCGCTTGGGCAGACGTGCTGGCGGGTGACTTTGTGGCGCAGGCCATTGCGCCGCCCGGGTTGCGCGTCATTGACGTAGACGGTGCCAGCACAACGCTCAAATTTGACATCCGCGCTTACACTTACCAAGGAAAAATCCAGCTGCTGACCGCCCGCACCTACAACGGGCAAACCACCAACTTCCGCACACCGGGCGGCGGTTTTTCACCGGTTCTCGTGGTGTCCGAATCCAACCCCTTGCGACAGCTTGCGCAGGCGACCGAAAGCCGCAGTGAGTCGCCGGTGGCGTGCGCTTGCTGACACCGGCGCGCTTCCTCTACTGCTTTTTCAGCCCCTTTTTCAACCCCTTCCCCAACGCCCTGAACATGGCCACTGAACCCCTCCACGTGCTCTTCCTGTGCACCCACAATTCCGCGCGCAGCATTTTGGCCGAGGCCACGCTGAACCACATCGGCCAAGGGCGTTTTAAAGGTTTTTCCGCCGGCAGCAGCCCACGCGCCAACCAGCAACCCAATCCGCTGGGCCTGCAGGTCTTGCGCGCCGCCGGGATTTCAACCACCGGTTTGCGCAGCAAGGGCTGGGACGAATTCGCCAAGCCGGGGGCGCCCGTGATGGGCGTCGTCATCACCGTCTGCGACGATGCGGCTGGTGAAGTTTGTCCGATCTGGCCCGGCCACCCAGCGACCACGCACTGGGGATACGCCGACCCGTCGGCGGTGCCGGGCAGTGACGCAGACCGCCTCAATGCCTTTCGCGGCACACTGCACGCGATCCGCCGGCGCCTGGAGCTGCTGGTGAACCTGCCACCCGCGAACTTGCAAAAGTTGGGCCTTCAAACCCGCGTGCGCGGGATAGCGCAGCCGTGAGAGAACGCCCATGAGCGCGCCGGTCGTCAAAGCGCGGCGAGATGCCATCCGGGCGCCAGGGCCAAGCACCGCCCAGGCGCTTGCCGCAGAATTTGCGGGTACCGCCGCGCTGCTGTGCGCCGTCATCGGCTCGGGCATCATGGCCGAGCGCCTCAGTGGCGGCAACACCGCGATTGCCCTGCTGGCCAATACGCTGGCCACCGTGTTCGCGCTGTACGTGCTGATCGAGACCCTGGGCCCCGTCAGCGGCGCGCACTTCAACCCCCTGGTGACGCTGGTGATGTGGTCGAAAGGCCGGCTGACGCCAGAAAACCGGGCATCGACGGCGTTCCTGTTTGTTGTGGCGCAGTTGACTGGCGCGGTGCTGGGCGCATGGTTGGCGCACGCCATGTTTGATGCACCCCTGTTTCAAACCAGCAGCAAACTGCGCGGTGGTTTTGATGCGATGGGCCACTTCGGCGGCTGGGGCCAGTGGCTGGCCGAGGCCGTTGCCGCAGGCGGCCTGTTGTTTGTCATCCTGCGCGCGCCCGAGGGCAAAGCCAGCGCAGTTGTGGCGTGTTACATCGGCGCGGCTTACTGGTTCACGGCGAGCACTTCGTTTGCCAACCCGGCGGCGGTGTTGGGCCGCATGTTGAGCGACAGTTTCGCCGGTATCGCGCCCGCCAGCGCACCCGGCTTTGTGCTCGCACAGTGCGCAGGGGCTGCCTTGGGCGTTTGGATGGCGCATCGCCTTGAACCGGCTGCCGAACCGGCCACCGGAACTGCGATCGATCAACGCGGCTGAACAAGCCGATTGAACAGGCCGACGGAGCAAGCCGGCTGATCAAGCCCGGCGATCGCCACATGGCCGTTTGGGCGAATCGTCTCTGAGGGTGACAATCGGCAGGCGACTCCCGAAACTTGCCATGACCCCACCGCTGTTGTCCCGCCTGTTGCCCTTGCTGGTGGCCGTGAGCCTGGCGCATTGGGCCGCCTTGAGCTGGCTGCGCGAGCAATTTCCCCCGGTGCGGCCGCTGGCACAGATGGCCGAACCATTGTTCACCCGGCTGCTGCAACCCGCCCCGCCCCCTGCCACACAGGCACCGGCGCCTTCTCTCCCCCACAAGTCATTCAAGTCAAACAGGACAACCGCGACGGCACGTGAACTTGCAGCGTCGCCACCGCTTGCGCCACCCGCCGCAGCCGCAGCGTCCGCGCCCAATTTTGACGTGCGCACCGCGGCGGCGGCACCAGAATCCCCAACACCAAACGCTGCTTCACCCTCCGACGCGCAACCCGCCGACACATCACCACCCGAACCGGCATCACCCCTTCCCCAAACGGCCGCAACGGCGCCCGACCCGCTGGATTCCTGGCCGCTGGACACCCGCCTGAGTTACCGCCTGGGCGGGTATTACCAGGGCGAGCTGCACGGCAGCGCACGCGTGCAGTGGCAACGCGACAAGTCCAGCTACCAGGTGCGCCTGAGCGTGAGCGCTGCCGGTATGACACTGGCCACACTCACCAGCCAGGGTTAGGCAACCCCGGCGGGCCTGCTGCCACGCGTCTATGAAGAGCAGGTGCCGGGTGGCTTGCGCCGCGC
>JANNEZ010000257.1:0-3363 GCA_031379255.1 Rhodoferax sp.
TTTTCACGTCGCCAGCGCCGGCGCCCTGATGACCGGAACGCCCGGCTTCTGGTCTTGCACACCTTACGGGTGCATGAAACTGCTGGAAAACACAGGCATTGCCTTGAAAGGCAAACACGCGGTGGTGATTGGCCGCAGCAACACCGTGGGCAAACCGATGGCTCTGATGCTGTTGCAGCAAAACGCCACCGTAACGATTTGCCACAGTGCCACGCAAAACCTCAAAAGCCACACCTTGCTTGCCGATGTTGTTGTTGCCGCCGTGGGCAGGCGCAACATGGTGACAGCCGACATGGTGAAACCGGGCGCAATTGTCATCGATGTGGGCATGAACCGCGTTCCTGAAGGTGAACCCGGCGCCGGAAAACTTTGCGGCGACGTGGATTTTGCCGCAGTAAAAGAAGTGGCTGGCTGGATCACGCCAGTGCCTGGCGGCGTGGGCCCCATGACCATCACGATGTTGCTGGTCAACACCTTGCAATCCGCCGAATCCACCGCCAACTGAATGCCATGACCCAAGATTCACCCAACCCCTTGCTCGATTTTTCAGACCTGCCTTTGTTTGACCAGATCACGCCCGGCCACGTTGCGCCTGCGATTGACGAGCTCCTTGCCGGCGCCGACGCCGCACTCGCAATCGTGACTGCAGAGCCATTTGCGGCAAGCTGGACGGGTATCGCCCAGGTGCTGGATGTCGCCACCGAGCGCCTTGGCCGCTCCTGGGGCGCTGTGAGCCACCTCAATGGTGTGGCGGACACGCCCGAGTTGCGCGCCGCCTACAACGAAGCCTTGCCGAAAATCACCGAATTTTTCACCCGCCTTGGGGCCGACGAACAGCTCTATGCAAAGTACAAGGCGATTGACCCTGAAAGTCTGAACTCCGAACAAACACAGGCACGCAAAAACGCGATCCGCAACTTTGTTCTTGGTGGCGCGGAATTGCAGGGTGAGGCGCGCGAACGCTTCGCGGCGATCCAGGAGCGCCAGGCCGAATTGAGCCAGAAATTCAGCGAAAACGCCCTCGACGCGACCGACGCCTTTTCTTACTTCGGCACGCAAGCCGAACTCGAAGGCGTGCCCGCCGACGTGGTGCAAACCGCGCGCGCCGCAGCGCAGGCCGAAGAACGGGACGGCTTCAAACTGACGCTGAAAATGCCCTGTTACCTGCCGGTGATGCAGTTTGCGAAAAGCAGCGTTTTGCGCGAAAAACTGTACCGGGCTTACGTCACCCGCGCGTCGGATCAGGCGCCGCCGGAGGCGTTGAAATTTGACAACAGCGCCCTGATTGATGAGATTCTGGCCCTGCGACAAGAAGAGGCCCGGTTGTTGGGTTATGTCAACTTTGCCGAGTTGTCCCTGGTTCCCAAAATGGCGGATTCGACGCAGCAGGTGATTGGCTTTCTGCGCGATTTGGCGGCAAAGGCACGCCCCTTTGCGCTGAAAGACGTGGCCGACTTGCGCGCATTTGCGGCCGAGCAGCTGCGCCTGGATGGCTCGGCGGATGATTTGAACCCCTGGGATCTGCCCTACATCAGCGAAAAGCTCAAAGAGGCCCGTTACAGCTTCAGTGAGCAGGAGGTCAAGCAATACTTTCCGCTGCCCAAGGTCTTGGCAGGGCTCTTCAAGATCGCCGAAACCCTTTTTGACATTTCCATTTCACCCGGCAGCGCGCCGGTTTGGAACCCCAACGTGGTTTTCTACAGAATTGAGCGCGCAAGCCGGGCGCCTGACGGCAGCACGGCGACGCGGCTGATTGGCCAGTTTTACCTGGATCCGGCCGCGCGGGCCGGCAAACGCGGCGGCGCCTGGATGGACGATGCACGCGCCCGCTGGTTGCGGCCCGACACGGGCGCGTTGCAAACCCCGGTTGCGCACCTGGTATGCAATTTTGCCGATGCCACCGAATCGGCTGGTGTAAAAAAACCGGCGCTGCTCACGCACGATGACGTCACCACGTTGTTCCACGAATTTGGCCACGGCTTGCACCATTTGCTGACGCAGGTCAATGAGCGCGACGTCTCGGGCATCAGTGGTGTGGAATGGGATGCCGTGGAATTGCCCAGCCAGTTCATGGAGAATTTCTGTTGGGAATGGGATGTGCTCAAACACATGACGGCCCATGTCGACACGCAGGCGCCGCTGCCGCGCGCCTTATTCGAGAAAATGACCGCCGCAAAAAATTTCCAGACTGGCCTGCAAACCCTGCGGCAGGTGGAGTTTTCCCTCTTTGACATGTTGTTGCACAGCGACCACAAACCCGGCGATGGTGTCATGGGTCTACTGGCCCGGGTACGGGCAGAAGTCGCCGTCTTGATGCCGCCCGGCTGGAGCCGCGCCGCACACACCTTCAGCCATATTTTTTCAGGCGGGTATGCGGCCGGGTATTACAGCTACAAATGGGCTGAGGTCTTGAGCGCAGACGCCTACGCCGCCTTTGAAGAAACTGCGGGCAAAGACGGTTTGCCAAACCCGGAAACTGGGCGAAAATACCGCCAGTCCATCCTGGAGGCTGGTGGCAGCCGGCCGGCGATGGAATCGTTCAAGGCTTTTCGGGGGCGCGAGCCCCGTCTTGACGCGTTGTTGAGACACCAGGGCATGGCCTAGCGCAGGGGACTGCCCTCGTGTAAAGTTTTGGCAGATCAAGGGGAATTCAATGAAACAGGTTGTCATAAGCTTCACCCGCAGCCACGCCAACACAGCGCTGGCGCTCGGCGCCTGCCTGCTGGCATCTGCTTTTGCCGCACAGGCGCAAACCGTATACCGCATCGTCGGGCCCGACGGCAAGGTGACCTTCTCTGACAAACCGCCCGTTGTCGCCGGCAAAAGCAACGACAAAATCACCGCAACCGACCGCAGTGGCCGTGCGCTCGACCTCACCGGCGCCAGCCTGCCTTTTGAGTTGCGCCAGGTGGCCAACCGTTACCCGGTGACCCTGTACACCTCCAACAATTGCGGCCCCTGCTCGACCGGACGCGCCCAGTTGGCGACGCGCGGCGTGCCATTCACGGAGCGTACCGTCAACACCAATGAAGACATTGAAGCGCTGCAACGCGTCAGTGGCGAGAATTCCCTGCCCTTCCTGACCATCGGCGGGCAGAAAATCAAGGGTTATTCAGACACCGAATGGACCCAGTTCCTCGACGCCGCAGGTTACCCGGCCACTTCGAAGCTGCCGGCCAATTACCGCCCCACCCCGGCATCGCCGCTGGTCGCCGTGCAAAGGCCGGCGCCGGCCGCGCCGCCGGCGGCCGAAAACCCGCAAACGGCGACCGCCACACCCGCAGAACCCGGCGCAGCGCCACCCGCCAACCCGGCCGGCATCCGCTTCTAAAAGATCTGCGTTTTCACACCTTCGGGTGTGCC
>JANNEZ010000148.1:0-3781 GCA_031379255.1 Rhodoferax sp.
CAAATACGAGGCGCTGGATGGAATTTTCCCTGAGAATTTTGGCCGTTGGCTTTTGTCTCCTCGCGGTTGGCTGCACTGGTTTGCCAACCCGGCCTCAACAAGCTCTTGATTCCACTCTGGTTGTGGCCGTCGCCAAACCACAGCACCCGGTCAAAACCTGGTCGGCGGCCTGGCAGCATTACCCTTTGCCCGGCAAGGAATCCACCGAATACAGTCCAGCCCGTCTGGACGGACGTGACGTGATGGCCGCGCGTGCGGCTGCATCAGCAAGCTTGTATCGACAGAGCGTCAACATTCCTGCCAGCGATTTGGACCGCATCAAATTCTCCTGGAAAGTGCCTGAGTTGATGGCAAAGGCCGATCTGGCTACACGCGACAATGCTGACTCCACGGTACGCATTGTTTTGGCGTTCGACGGCGACCGCAGCCGGTTCTCGGCGAAAAATGCCATGTTGTCCGAGCTTGCCCACGTGATGACCGGCGAGCCCCTGCCTTACGCAACCCTCATGTATGTCTGGTGCAACTCGCGCGAGGCGGGCAGTGTGATCGCCAGTTCGCGCACCGACCGCATCCGCAAGATCGTGGTGGAATCCGGCAACAAAAACCTCAACAGCTGGATGGACTACGAGCGCAACATCCGCGCAGACTACGAGAAGGCCTTTGGAGAGCCTCCTGGCGCGTTGGTCGGCATCGGCATCATGACCGACTCCGACAACACCCGTTCCAGCACCCAGGCCTGGTATGGACCAGTGACACTGACCGGCAAAGCTTTGAGTCTGGCCGGCGCGACGCCACAGCATTAAACCCCCTGCCGTTTATGCGGTTGAACACCGCGCAAGGACGCTGCGCACGGGTCATGGAAACCCCCGTACAAAAGCCGCGTCGGGTCTGCTAGATTAGGGGGGTGAATTCCTTCCTTGATTGGCCCTGTTCCGGCCTCCATTGCGGCTGCCTTGCGGCCCGCTGATCCCGACCCATGTTGGCATTCATCCTGCAACGCCTGATCCAGGCCAGCGTTGTCATGGTGGTGGTGGCCTTCATCGCCTTCATGCTGTTTCAGTATGTGGGCGACCCGGTGGTTTTTTTGCTGGGGCAAGACGCCAAGCCTGATCAAATCGCCCAGTTGCGTGCCGATCTGGGGTTGGACCAGCCATTTTTCGTCCAGTACTGGCATTTTCTCGTCAATGCGGTCCAGGGCGAGTTTGGCCTTTCCCTGCGCCAGGGCGCCAAGGTGTCGCGACTCATCGGCGAGCGTTTCCCGGCCACACTGGAGCTGGCCTTGGTAGCGGCCGGGTTGTCGCTGCTGGTCGGTATTCCAATGGGCGTGTACGCAGCCCTGAAACGCAACACCTTCACCAGCCACGTGTTCATGACGCTGTCATTGATTGGCGTCTCCCTGCCCACATTCTTGATCGGAATCTTGTTGATTCTGATCTTCGCGGTGGGCCTGGGCTGGTTTCCCAGCTTCGGACGCGGTGAAACCGTCAAGCTTGGCTGGTGGAGCAGCGGCCTCCTGAAGGCGGACGGCTGGCACCACATCGTCTTGCCCGCGCTCACCCTGGCGATTTTCCAGCTCACGCTTATCATGCGCCTGGTGCGCGCTGAAATGCTCGAAGTGCTGCGCACCGACTACATCAAATTCGCCCGCGCGCGCGGTCTCTCCAACCGCACCATCCACTTTAAACATGCGCTCAAGAACACACTGGTGCCGGTGATGACCATCACCGGCTTGCAGCTCGGCGGTTTGATCGCCTTCGCCATCATCACCGAAACCGTCTTTCAGTGGCCTGGCATGGGCCTTTTGTTCATCCAGGCGGTGACCTTTGCCGACATACCCGTGATGGCCGCCTACTTGTGCCTGATTGCGCTGATTTTCGTCGTGATCAACCTGGTGGTTGACTTGCTGTATTTTGCCGTTGACCCGCGCCTGCGGGTCGGAAAAGTGGGCGGTCACTGATGGTCGATCGGTCTTTCTGCGCCCACACCCGCGCCCGCACCCACGTCCGCTACAACGCCAGCGGCAAGGCTTGTCGTTGGAAGTTGCGCAATTCGGTTCCCGTTTTTCCTTTTCACATTTTTTCGTCCACTGGAGCTCACCATGAAATTTAGGAAAAAAACACTTCTAGGTCTTGCAGGAGTTGCGTTGACAGCTACCACTTTTGTAGCGTCTGCGGTCACACTTCGCATTGCCAATCAGGGCGATGCCTTGTCGCTCGATCCGCATTCACTGAATGAGTCGCTCCAACTCACCGTGCTGAACAACATCTATGAACCGCTGGTTACGCGAGGCCGCGATTACAAATTGACCCCGGCATTGGCCACCGACTGGAAGCAGACCGAGCCGACCGTGTGGCGCTTCAACCTGCGCAAGGGTGTGAAGTTCCACGACGGAACGCCCTTCACCGCAGACGACGTGATCTTCAACTACGAGCGCGCCAAAGACGTCGGCTCCGACATGAAAACCTATGTCGGCCAGATCAAGGAGATCCGCAAGATCAACGACCATGCGATCGACTTCGTGACCAACGCTCCGTTTCCCATCCTGCCCGAGCTTTTCACCGGCTGGTTGATGATGAGCAAAAAGTGGTGCGAAGACAACCAGGCCACCAAACCGGTCGATCGGCGCAAGGGCATCGAAAACGCCGCGTCCTTCCGTGCCAATGGCACCGGCCCCTACCGCGCGCGCGAGCGTCAACCCAATGTGCGCACCACGTTTTCACTCAATGGCTCCTACTGGGGCAAGGTTGAAGGCAATGTCGATGAAGTCGTCTTCACGCCCATCGGCAGCGACGCAACCCGCGTGGCCGCCCTGCTGTCAGGCGAAATAGACGTCATGGAGCCGGTGCCGGTGCAAGACGTGGAGCGCATCAAAGGCAATGCCAACCTGAAAGTTCTGCAGGGCCCTGAGTTGCGCGTCATTTTCCTGGGCATGGACCAAAAGCGCGACGAATTGCAGTTCTCGAACGTCAAAGGCAAGAACCCGTTCAAGGACAAACGCGTCCGTCAGGCATTCTTCCAGGCCATTGACGAAGAGGCGATTGCCAAAAACGTGATGCGCGGCGCGGCTGTTCCAAGTGCCCTGATGTTTCCGCCTCAAGTCAAAGGTTACGCAAGCGACCTGTCCAAACGCCTGCCGTTTGACCCCGAGGGCGCCAAAAAACTGCTGGCCGAGGCGGGCTACCCGAATGGTTTTGAAGTCAAGTTGAATTGCCCGAACGACCGTTATGTGAACGATTCCGACATCTGCCAGGCAGTAGCGGCCAACCTGGCCCGGGTAGGCGTCAAGATCAACCTGGAAGCCGAATCCAAAGGAACCTATTTCCCCAAGATCCTGCGCCGGGACACCAGTTTTTACATGCTCGGCTGGACTTCCAGCACGGTGGACGCCCACAACGTGCTCTACCCCATCATGTCCTCGCCTGGTGAAGGCGGCCGCGGCCAGTTCAACTTGGGAAGTTACAGCAATCCGAAAGTTGACGAATTGACCACCAAAATCGCTTCTGAAACCGATGACAAAAAACGCAACGAGATGATCCGTGAAGCGATCAAGCTGCACCAGGACGACATCGGCCACATTCCATTGCACCAGCAGGCTCTGAATTGGGCGTCAAAGAAAAACATCGAGATGGTGCAACTGCCGGGCAATGAAATGCCCTGGCGTTTCATCAAGGTCAACAAGTAGTTGGCTGCAGGTGTCGCTGCTTGAAGTCAAAAATCTCGTTGTAGAGTTTCCGAACCGGCGCGGCACCCTGCGCGCCATTGACGATATCTCGTTCGAGAT
>JANNEZ010000154.1:0-5076 GCA_031379255.1 Rhodoferax sp.
CGCATTGTTCGTCGAGCACGCCTACGCTGCCGTCGGTAGCGCGAAAGGCCACATAGTTTTTACCGGTCAGCCGGATGCGTGTGGGGGCGCCGTCGGCCACCAGCACGCTGCTGGGTACGACTGGAAACCAGTGGTGCTGCCGCAGCATGTCGCCCATGGGCGCGCCGTTGTCGACACGGGTCAGCAGATCGTTTTCTTCGCGTGTCAAAGCCACGTCAGGCTCCTTTCACCAGGGCAGTGACTTCCAGTTGCAATGCCATGCCGTTCTGCAAGTCGTAAATGAGGATGTGGCGCGCCGGGCGGTCTTCGGCGTCGGGGAAGCAGGCGATCCATTCCACGTTGATGGCTTCACGCATGGCCTTTTGGCCCGGGCCGTCCTTGAGGTAGACCGTCAGCTTGACGACCTCATCCAAAGTGGCCCCGCCCGCCGTCAGCAGGCTTTGCAGGTTGGCGAAAGCGTGTTTGACCTGCGCCAGCGGGTCTTCGGGCAGCTTGCCGGTGCTGGCATCCAGGCCGTTGATGCCGGAGGAGCAGAGCAGATTGCCGACGCGGGCGCCCATGGGGATCGGCGTGTTGCCGTGGCCCAGACCGGGCACATGCAGTGAACGTTTGCCGGGTACGAAGTGCGTCATGCAGGTTCACTCTCAAAAAAGGCGGGCGGCACGGTGGCGAGAAATTCGGAAAAACCGCTGGAACCTGCCGGCACGTGCGCCAGCATGGCCTGGGCGGCGGCCTCTTCGTCGCCTTCGCTGATGGCTTTGGTGATGGCCACGTGGTCATCGAGGGACTTGCGGATTTGTGTGGGTGTCTGGAAATCACGCACCCGGTAACGCTGGATCAGGCGGTGCGCCTGTCGCAACTGGGCAGCCAGGTATTCGTTGCGGCTGCCTTTGAAGATCGCTTCGTGGAACATGCTGTTGGCAAGGGCGTATTCGGCGGCGGCGCCGCTCTGGGCGGCCTCTTCACAGCGCCGCATGGTGTATTGCAGGCGCTCGCGCGTGGCGTCGTCCACACGGCGCGCGGCGAGGCGGGCGGCGAAAGACTCCAGTTCGCCCAGCAGTTCCATCAAGCCGCGAATCTTGCTGATGGACATGCGCGCCACCATGGCACCCTGGCGCGGCGTGATGACCACAAGCTCGCGCGCGACGAGCTGCTGCAAGGCCTCCCGCACCGGCGTGCGCGACACCTCAAAACGTGCGGCCAGCGCCCGCTCGTCCAGCGGCGCGCCAGGTGGCAATTTGCCGCTTTCGATGTCTTCAAGCAATGCGGCCAGGATGCTGGCGGCGCGGCCATCGCGGCGGCGCAATTCAGGTGCGATGGGCACTTGGGCGAGGGTGGAGGCGGGCATGGTGAGGGGCATTTAAAAATGTCAAATCTGCGTTGTGGTGTACTTTAACTTAAAATTTGTATGCCACAAGTAGCTTTATGAATAATTTAATGGCAGAATAGGCTTGGCTGCACGTTTTCATTTGTCGTAAATTTTGATTGAAATGCTAGTTATATTAGATTTTAATTAAATAAATGATGAATAAAATTTAAAAAACATTTGTTTATTTATAGCAAAAAATCAAATAAATACGAGACTTATGCCAATTATTTTTTAGTAAATATTTTTCACAAAAGTTATTTTGAAAATTTCAAACCAACACTGCCCAGGCTATTGCCGACCCCTGCCACCGTGATGCAACACATCCTCAACCCGCGTTCCATTGCCATCGTCGGGGCCTCGTCTGACCCGCGCTCCTTTGGCGGCTTTGTTCTGGCCAATCTGGAGCGTTTTGCTTACCAGGGTGCGATCCACTTGGTCAGCCGCGGCAGCACGGACATCAACGGGCGGCCCTGCGTGGCTACAGTTGACGCGCTGCCGCAAGGCATTGACCTGGCCGTGCTGGCCATCCCCGAAGCGGGTGTGCTGGAGGCCATTGAAAAATTGGGCCGGCTGGGCACCCGGGCGGCGGTGCTGTTTGCCTCCGGTTATGCGGAAAGCGGCGACGAAGGTATTGCCAAGCAGGCGGCGCTGACCCAGGTGGCAGCACAAAGCGGCATTCGCCTGATAGGCCCCAACTGCATGGGCTTCACCAACTTTGCCGCTGGTGTGCCGGTGACATTTGAGCCTTTGGCAGCGCCGGCGCTTCGCACCCGGCCACAGGGCCCGGGCATTGGCGTTGTGGCCCAAAGTGGCTTCATGGCCGCCACGCTGCGCGATGCCTTCGCCGGGCGGGGCCTGTCTTTGAGCTGCGTGTTTTCCACCGGCAACGAAGCCGGCGTGCGCGTGGAAGACGTGTTGGCGCATTACATCGGCGACGCGTCCATTGGCGTTGTAGCGGTGTACGCCGAGCAAATCCGCAACCCGCAAAACTTTTTGACACTCGCCCGCGCGGCGAAGGCAGCCGGCAAACCTGTCGTGATGTTGATGCCGGGCAAGAGCGAGCGGGCCCGTGCCGCCGCGCAGTCGCACACCGGCGCGTTGGCCGGTGACCATGCGGTGGCGATGGTGCAGCTGCGCCATGCCGGAGTCACCGTGGTGGACACGCTGGACGAACTTTTTGACACCACCGCCATCCTGTTGCGGCACCCCCAGCCACCCGCCGGTGGCGTGGCCTTCATGACAGGCTCGGGTGCGATGAAAAACCTGGCGCTGGATTTTGCCGACAGCATTGGCTTGCCGGTGCCGGCCCTGTCAGCGGCCACCACCCAGGCACTGAAGGAAAAGTTGCCGGCCTTTGCCGTGGCCGAGAACCCGCTGGACTACACCACCATTGGCGTGCGCCAGCCGGGCCTGGTCGGAGAGATTTTGACCACGATGCTGTCAGACGATGGCATTGGCAGCCTGGTGCTGGCCATTCCGGCTGGCCCCGTCATGGCGCAACGTGACAAGGCCGACCACATCCTGCCGGCGCTGGCGAGTGCCAACAAACCAGCGATCCTGGTGATCACTGGCGACGACGGCCCGATGGAGCCGTTTTTTGTCGAAGCGATCCGCGCCAGCGGTGTTCCGATGTTCCGTTCGGCTGACCGCGCCTTGCGGGCCATGCGGCATGTCGTCGCACGGGGCGCTGACGCGTCGGCGCGCAGCTCAGGCTTGCAGGCCCCGCAGCCCGTGGCAGTTGGCTTGCCTGGCCCCAAGCCCAGGACTGGCGTCTACCCTGAATTTCAGGGCAAGGCCTGGCTCAAGCAGCTTGGCATTGCGGTGCCGCAGGGCGCGCTGGCCACCTCGGCAGACGAAGCCGTGCAGATTGCGCAGCGCATTGCCTACCCGGTCGTGCTGAAAGCCCAGGCGAGCGAGCTGCCGCACAAGAGCGACGCTGGCGGCGTGATCGTCAACCTGAAAGACGAAGCTGCCCTGCGCGCGGGCTGGCAAACGCTGCACGCCAATATCGCCCGCCACCGCCCCGGTTTGCAGCTGGACGGCGTGCTGGTTGAAGCCATGGGCGCTCCGGGGCTGGAACTCGTGATCGGCGCCAAACGCGACCCCGACTGGGGCGCCGTGCTGCTGGTCGGCCTGGGCGGCATCTGGATCGAAGCGCTGAAAGACGTGCGCCTGATACCCGCCGACTTGTCTGAAGTCGCCATCGTGGCCGAATTGAACCAGCTCAAGGCGGCGTCGGTGTTGCGTGGCCTGCGCGGCGCCAAGCCTGTGGACTTAAGCGCCATCGCCCGCGTGGTGCGCCTGCTCGGGCAGCAGATGCAGGCCAACCCATCGATTCTGGAAATTGACGTCAACCCGCTCATCGCCTACGCCGAGGGCAGTGCCCTGCCAGTAGTGGCGCTCGATGCGCTGGTTGTACTCGCACCTTGATTTACCGATTCACCACCCACCTCTTACAACCTGGAGACCACGCCATGAACCGTCGAACTCTTTTTACACTGCTTAAACCGGCGCTAGCTGCGCTTGCCGCGATTTCACTGGGCGCGGCCCTGCCCGCCCTGGCGCAAGACAAACCGGTCATCAAGATCCTGGTGGGGTTTCCGCCGGGCGGTCTGTCTGACAACCTGGCCCGGATGATGGCCGAGCGCCTGCGCGACAAGCTTGGCCAGAACATCATTGTGGAAAACCGTCCCGGCGTGGGCGGGCGGCTCGCGGCGCAGGCGGTCAAGGCGGCTGGCCCCAATGGCAACACCTACATGATCGCGCCCAATGCCACCTTCACCTTCCAGCACCTCACCTACCCGGTGTCGGTGCTGGGCTACGACATGACCACGGACTTCACCTCGATTGGCCAGATCATCAGCTACCCCATGGCCATGGTCGTCGGCAGCAGCATTGGCGTGAAAAGCGCCAAAGACTATGTGGCCTGGGCCAAAGCCAACCCCGGCAAGGCCAACTACGGTACCGCAGGCGCTGGCGGCGACACCCACTTCAACGGTTTGCAGTTTGGCAAGATCGCGGGGCTTGACATGCAGGTGGTGCCGTATCGTGGCAACGGACCCTTGGTCATTGATATCCTGGGCGGCCAAATCCAGACCGGGCTGATGACGGCCGGCGACGCCATCCAGCATGTCCGCGCCGGCAAGATGGTGCCCATCGGCATCTTCGCCAACTCGCGCTCACCCTTGATGCCGGAGGTGCCGACCATGAAAGAGCAGGGTTTCGATACCGGCGGCACCGACGGCTGGATGGGCATGTGGGGCCCCGCAGGCGTGCCGCGCGCCGAAGTGGACCGCATCGCCAATGCCTTGCAGGCCGTGCTGGCCAATCCTGAAGTGAAGGAACAAATCGTCAACCGCTTTGTAGCAGTGGCTGATTTCCGCGAAGGGGCGCTGGTAGACCGGCAATTGCGCTATGAGCTGAGCCATTGGGAGCCGATCATCAAGGCCTCAGGCTTCAAGCCGCAGCCCTGAACGGGCAGCCATTGCAGCACTTTGATTTCATCGTGGTGGGCGCCGGTTCGGCGGGTTGCGTGCTGGCCAACCGCCTGTCGGAAAACCGTGCGTATTCGGTGTGCCTGATCGAGGCGGGCGGAGACGCGCGGCACCCGCTGCACCCGGTCACGCGGGCCTGGGTCGATATGCCGGTGGGCTTCATGAAGGCGCTGCAACGGCCCGAGCTGACCTGGGGCTACATGAGCGAACCCG
>JANNEZ010000170.1:0-5713 GCA_031379255.1 Rhodoferax sp.
CCGGCCATCAGCCAGCGCATGGATGCCAAGGCATGTGGTTCGATGACGCCAGGCGCCTTGCGGGCGACCAGGTAGTTGACGCTCCAAAACGCCGGGGTGATGAAAATCAGCGCCAGGGCCAGGCGCCGCTTGTTCGAATAACTCATTCAGTGTGCAGTGTAAGGCGCGAGGTGCCCACTTCAATCGCGGTTTCCACGCACCAATAAAAAACGGCAGCCTAAGCTGCCGTTTGTCTGGGTGCTGAAACTCCCTGGGAGCTCAGCTGAATTCAGGCAGCCTGCTTGCGGCGGCGGGACAGAGCCACACCAACCAAGGCGAAACCGAACAGACCGAGCATGGTGGGCTCTGGCACCGTGAAGATGCGCATCGAAGTGGTCACGAAGCTGGACTGACCTTCAGCGGTGTAGATAATCTTGCCGAGGCCGCCGTCCTGAACCACGCCGCCCACACCGTTGTCAAAACGGAACTCGATGAAGTACTGAGCACCATTGGCGTCCGTGAAGAACTGGAAGGTGCCTTCAAGGGGTGGCGTTGTGAAAACGTCATCACACACAGAGCCATTGGGGTTTGGTGGCGCGCAAGGTGGCTGGTTCAGCGTCTCGTCAAACAACACTGGATTCAAGCCAGGGACATCCAAACCAGCGAAGCCAAAACCGCCAACAGCTGCCAAATGGGCGGTAGCGAAAATCGCGACGGAGTTCATGAAGCCACCGTCATCGGTGATCACGTTGTTGTTGTGGGTGAATTTGTCAATCACCACCCAGGCGCCGTTGGTAATCACAGCGGTGTTGTTGGCAATATGGTCATTGACCAAGCTGCTTTGTGGGCCAGCATTGGCACCTTGGCCCCAGGCAATGCTGTTAAACGTGGGCAAGCCACCGACACCAGCACCACTCACACCGGCTGCAACCAAACCGGCAATATTGGGCGGGAAGCCATTGTTGGGGTTGGTCAGCGGGTTGGTCAGAATGGAAAGCGCAGTAGGAACCAAACCGGTTTGCACTGCGCCAGTGAACGCCAAAGTGCCCTGGCAAGCCACTTGCGAGCCGGCCGTTGTGCCGTTCGTGCCATCAGCGGCGCAGGTTGCGCTGCCACCGATGAAACCACCAGTGGTGGTGGCATTGAAGCTGGCGATCAGCGGGATTGGCGCTGCGTAAGACGCCGCAGCCAAAGCGGTGAACGCCAAGGCCGAGGCAATTTTGTGTAGTTTCATATTAGGACTCCTAGAAAATATGACCGACCTGACGGCCCATGCAAGAGTAAAAGCAATATCAATGCCAGGTTTTCAAAACCGTTACTTATCAACAACTTAGTGAATTGCGGCAAGCAACTCGCATTCCGGTTGTAAAAAAAATCGACATTCTTGCAGCGGAAATTTGCCGCGCTGTTACACCTGCAGTCCTATACTTTGCCCGTGAAACGATGGGGTTTCACATTTGCGACCAGGGAGCTGACCTTATGCCTACCACCCCCGTATTTGACTACGACCGCGCTTTCTCGCGCAACATTGGCTGGGTGACTCAAGAAGAGCAGGCCAAGCTGCGCCGGGCGCGGGTGGGCATTGCCGGTTTGGGGGGTGTGGGCGGGGCCCATTTGCTGACACTGGCAAGGCTGGGGCTGACAAAATTCCACATTTCAGATTTCGACGATTTCGACATTCACAACCTGAACCGCCAAGCCGGGGCGTTTATGCCCTTTATGGGCAAGTCCAAGATGGAAAGTATCGCCAAGCTGGCTCGCGACATCAACCCCGAGATCGAGTTCAAGTTTTTCCCGAAGGGTGTGCAGCCGGAGAATGTGGATGAATTTCTGGACGGACTGGACGTGTATGT
Source organism: Rhodoferax sp. (assembly GCA_031379255.1). GTDB lineage: Bacteria > Pseudomonadota > Gammaproteobacteria > Burkholderiales > Burkholderiaceae_C > JANYCG01. The sequence continues at coordinate 1,833 of JANNEZ010000170.1, forward strand.
CGACGGCCTCGACTTTTTCGCGCTGCCCGCTCGGCGCATGGTATTCAGAAAGTGCCGCAAAAAAGGCATTCCGGCGCTGACGGCGGCACCCTTGGGCATTGGCACGGCGTTTCTCTATTTCGACCCCAAAGGCATGAGTTTTGAAGACTACTTCAAAGTGCATGGCCATGAAACCAACGAACAATATGCCCGTTTCATCGCTGGTTTGTCGCCGGCCATGCTTAACCGCGACTATCTGGTGGCGCCCGAGTCAGTGAATTTCAAGGAAAAACGCGGGCCGTCGACCATCATGGCCTGTGATTTGTGCGCGGGCGTCATGGGCGCTTCGGTGTTCAAGGTCTTGCTGGGGCGAGGCGACATCAAAGCCGCGCCTTGGGGCATGCAGTTTGACGCGTACCACCAGAAATTGAAGTTCACCTGGCGGCCATGGGGCAATTCCAACCCGCTTCAATGGCTTATGCTGAAGTTCATCCGGCCCCGGTTGGGCATGAAATAGCGGCTTCAGGCGGACTCCTGGCACATGGCAGAATCGCGCCATGAAAATTTTGTTGACTGGCGCGGCCGGATTTATCGGCATGACGACCGCGCTGCGCCTGCTGGCGCGTGGCGACGAGGTGGTGGGCCTCGATAACCTGAACGATTACTACGCGGTATCCCTCAAGGAAGACCGGCTCAAACGGCTCACCCCCCACGCGAATTTCAAATTCGTCAAACTGGATGTTGCCGACAAGGCCGGTGTGGCAGCGTTGTTTGCTTCAGAAAAATTTGACCGGGTGATCCACCTGGCAGCGCAGGCCGGCGTGCGTTATTCCCTGCAAAACCCGCATGCCTATATTGAAAGCAATGTGGTCGGGTTCACCCACATTCTGGAGGGCTGCCGTCATTCAAACGTGCAGCACCTCGTGTATGCGTCGAGTTCCAGCGTCTACGGCGGCAACACCAAAATGCCGTTTTCCGAACACGACAGTGTGGACCACCCGATCAGCCTGTACGCCGCCACGAAAAAGGCCAACGAGCTGATGGCCCATACCTACAGCCACCTGTATGGATTGCCGACCACCGGCCTGCGCTTTTTCACGGTTTACGGGCCGTGGGGCCGCCCGGACATGGCCCTGTTCCTTTTTACACGGGCCATTCTGGAGGGCCGGCCGATCGACGTGTTCAACCATGGCAACATGCAGCGGGACTTCACCTATGTCGACGACATTGTGGAGGGCGTCGTCCGTGTTTTGGACCGTACTGCCGAGCCCGATGCGGCTTTCGACGCGAAATTGGCCGACCCGGCAACCAGCAGCGCGCCCTACCGTGTGTTCAATATCGGCAACAACAACCCGGTGCAGTTGCTTGAATTCATCGCCTGCATTGAGAAAGCGCTCGGCCGAAGCGCCACCAAAAACTTCCTGCCCCTGCAAGACGGCGATGTGCCGGCGACCTATGCCAACACCGACGCCTTGAGCGCATGGGTCGGTTTTGTGCCCGCAACGCCCATTGAATCGGGCATTTCGCGCTTCGTCGAGTGGTACCGCAGCTACTACAAGGTTTAGCGCGGGTTGGTGGCTGCTTGAGGCCAGTCAGGGCAAGGTATTGATTTTTGCCAGAATTTGTTGGGCGCCGATTTCACACAGGTCCAGCACGCGGTCGAACCCTGACGCGTTGCCGTAATACGGGTCAGGAACGTCCAGGGCGCTGCCGTCTTTATCAGAGGGTGCGCCAAATTCGAGAAACAGGTTCAGTTTGTGGGCATGGTCCGGCGGACAGATCTGGCGCATCGAGGCCAGGTTGCTGGCGTCCATGGCCAAAATCAGATCAAATCGCTCAAAATCCCGTTCGCTCACTTTTCGAGAGCGAATGCGCCCCATTTCGTAGCCTCGACGCAACAATGCGGCCTCACCCCTGGGGTCGGGTTTTTCGCCAAAATGGCTGGCATGGGTGCCAGCCGAATCGATGCTGACCGTAGACGCCGTGCCCGCGCGCGCGGCTTGCGTTTTCAGCACCACCTGCGCCATGGGTGAGCGGCAGATGTTGCCCATGCAGACGACCAAAAGCTTTTTCATGGGTGAGAATTTTAGACAGCGGCGAAAACCGCGAGGTGACGTTTGTTGTCGAGAGGTAATAATTCTCGGTTGTACCGCCAAATGACGCATTGCCTGGAATTGCTATCAGTTTTACGTGCAAATGCGTTATATTCAAAGCGAATCAAATGATTATTGGGCTTCTCACCCGAGCCGAACTCGAAGAATGGACGCTGTCATGAGTAAAATTTTCACGCAAGCAGGATTTTGGACGCGCTGGGCGCTGTTCGCCATCGTTGTGTCCGTTTTGGGGGCTTGCGCCCAAGGGCCCACCTACCCGCCGGCGCCCAAAGGGTCAGCCAACGAGGGGTACAACTATATTGTGGGCCCTGGAGACTCGCTCAACATCATCGTCTGGCGCAATCCGGAACTGTCCATGTCAGTGCCGGTGCGCCCCGACGGCAAGTTGACCACGCCGTTGGTCGAAGAATTGCTGGTGCAGGGCAAGACCTCGGTCGAGATCGCCCGCGACGTTGAAAAGGCTCTGGCCAAATACGTGCGCGACCCGGTGGTTACGGTGATCGTGACCGGGTTCGTAGGCCCCTACAGTGAACAGATTCGTGTTGTGGGCGAAGCCGCCCGGCCCCAATTCCTTCCCTACAAGCAGAAGATGACCTTGCTGGACGTGATGATTGCTGTTGGTGGCCTCACGGATTTTGCCGATGGCAACGGCGCCACCATCTTCAGGGCATCTGAAGGCGACAAGCGGTATTCGGTTCGCATCAAGGATCTCATCAAGCGCGGCGACATTTCTGCCAATGTTGAGATGAAGCCGGGCGATGTCCTGATCATTCCCCAGGGCTGGTTCTGAACCCGTTCGCGGGCGGGTTGCCTGCGGCTTTTGACCTGCAGTGACCTGTTGGCCCGCCTGCAAAACCGCCGTATTTAATGTGATGTTGCCCCATGGATGAATTGCTCAGTCAACTGTCGACCATTGCCCGCGGAGTCTGGAAACACCGCTGGCCGGGTTTGCTTGTGGCGTGGGTCGTGGGTGCGATCGGCGCTGCGGTTGTCTTGTGGGTGCCCGACAAGTATGAAGCCAGCGCGCGGATTTACGTGGATACCCAATCCATCCTGAAACCCCTGATGTCCGGGCTGGCCGTTCAGCCCAACGTAGAGCAACAAGTGGCCATGTTGAGCCGTACCTTGATCAGCCGGCCCAATGTTGAAAAACTGGTGCGCATGGCCGATCTGGACCTGGGTGAAAAATCGAAAGAAGCTCACGATGCCTTGATCGAACAGGTCACCAAGTCGGTGCAGATCAAAAACGTGGGCCGGGACAACCTCTACACCATGAGTTACCGCGACTCCGTGCCGGAAAAGGCCAAGCGGGTCGTGCAATCGCTGGTGTCAATTTTTGTGGAATCAAGTCTGGGCGACACGCGCAAGGACTCTGACGTCGCCAAAAAATTCATCGATGAGCAAATCAAGAGTTATGTGGTCAAGCTCGAAGAGGCCGAAGCGCGGCTTAAAGAGTTCAAGCTGCGCAACATTGAAACCCAGACCGCCGATGGCAAGGACATGTCCACCCGGATCAGTGAAGTCACCAACCAGCTGAACCAGGCGCGGCTGGAATTGAAGGAAGCGGAAAACGCCAGAGATGCGGCGAAAAAACAGCTTGATTCCGAGAAGTCGCAGTCTACCAATGTATCGTCGCGCAGCCTGCTCCAGGAATCGGCGGCAACTGTCGCCACGCCGGAAATTGATGCGCGGATCAATGCCCAAAAATCCAATATCGACAACCTGCTGCAAAGGTTCACGGACAGCCACCCCGACGTCGTCAACGCCCGCAAACTCATCAAGGATCTT
>JANNEZ010000205.1:0-2559 GCA_031379255.1 Rhodoferax sp.
GAGATCCGATTGCCGAGAGACCTAAAAAGAAAGCGTAACACACGTCGTGACTCCACCCCGGAGAAGAGAGTCACCGGTCAGCTTAGCCAATTCCCCTTGCCCTGTCCAGGATGTCACAGGATCGAAGATGGGGCGCAACGCGGTCTCTCTGGAGCCAGTACGTGATCTACCTAATAGCTGGATGTGGCTACCCCACGGCTGGATAAGTGCAAAACTCCTAGTTATAATCCGCCCCTAGCCCGCATGATTCACGAGAGTTCGTGACGAAACCGCCGAGACGCGAAGCGAGACGGGCACTTGGAGGCGTGAAGCCCTGAGTCATACTTGTGCAGTATGTCGAAGGGCTGAACGGCGAGACTGCCCGTCACAGCTGCGTATCCGCGCTTGCAGCAGAAGCTTCGTGAATCATGCGGGCTAGCGCACGCAAAATGTTTGCAGGGGCGGATTTCGCCTCGTGTAATAGGGCATGCCCCTGTCGCTCGCTTTCGTCCAGATCAGTCCCTATAGTGTGCCTCCATAGTGGGCCGTTGACAGCGCCTGATGTAAGTCAGAGGGCGGAGCTGTGTTTTCTTGTTTATCTGGTTCACTCGGCCGTTTGATTTATTAGCCAACTTCAAAAACCATGAAAGCTAGACGAACCAGAGCCGCCGGATGCCTTCGATCTCTGGTTGTGATGTTGGGACAAAACCCAATAATCTTTGATTGTGAGTGATGCCTGGAGCAGCCCTTGGCCCGAGAGCGCTTTTGTTGAGATACCCACCCCGATGACACAGCAATCCTCCACGAACCCCGGCATCGCCAGAAAAATTTGGGACGTGCTCACGTCCGCCGAGCAACGCAGTGTCGTGGTGTTGCTGGGCCTGATGGTCATCGGCATGGTGCTGGAGACACTTAGTGCGGGTCTGGTGATCCCGGCGATCGCGTTGCTGACGCAGAGTGACTTCACGCACAATTATCCGGCGCTCCAGCCAGCTCTTCACGCGCTGGGCAATCCCAGCCAGCACAGCCTCGTCGTTGGTGGCATGGTGCTGCTGGTGGGCGTGTATCTTGTCAAGGCACTGTTTCTGGCTGTACTTGCGTGGCGGCAGACGCGTTTTGCCTTTGGGGTACAGGCGCAACTGTCGCAGCACCTGTTCACGACCTACCTGTGTCAGCCGTATACGTTTCACTTGCAACGCAACTCTGCACAATTGATTCAGAACGTCATCAGCAACGTAAGCTTGTTCACGTTCGAAGTAGTTCTGCCGGGCATGATGATTCTCGCTGAATCGTTAATATTCCTCGGCCTGTGCAGCCTACTCCTCGTCACTGAGCCGCTGGGCGCGCTCATCGTGGTGACTGTATTGGGCGCAGCGGCTTGGGGGTTTCATTATTTCACACGGAATCGCATCGTACGCTGGGGTGAAGCACGCCAATATCACGAGGGCTTGCGCATTCAGCATCTGCAAGAAGGTCTGGGGGGCGCCAAGGATGTGAAAATCTTTGGTCGCGAAACTGAGTTTCTGGAGCAATACCGCCTGCATAATGTACAGAGCGCACGGGTGGGGCACTTAGAATCCGCGCTGCAACAACTCCCACGCTTGTGGCTGGAACTGCTTGCAGTCAGTGGCCTCGCCATACTAGTCATCAGCATGATGGCGCAGGGCCGCGCACTCGAATCCGTGCTGCCCACATTGGGTCTATTTGCAGCAGTAGCCTTTCGTCTCATGCCTTCGGTCAATCGGATATTGGTCGCAGCGCAGTCGCTGCGTTACGGCCTGCCGGTGATTGATATGCTACGCACAGAACTCAAGTTCACCATCCCCGAAGCAGCAGGCACTCACCGCCCCGCCCCGCCTTTCCGTGCAGTACTGGAATTGAGTCGGATTACCTATACCTACCCAGGCGCCGCAGCACCTGCACTCAAAGACATCTCGCTGATGATCCAGCGTGGTGAATCGATCGGTTTCATCGGTGCCAGTGGAGCCGGTAAGAGCACCCTCATCGATATTCTCCTAGGTTTGCTGACACCCGATGCAGGCGAGGTGCGGGTGGATGGCAAGAATATTCATGCAGATGTACGGAGTTGGCAGGATCAGATCGGCTATGTACCGCAGTCGATCTTCCTCACCGACGATACGCTGCGGCGCAATGTGGCCTTTGGCCTGTCCGACGAGCAGATCGATAATGCTGCCGTGCAGCGCGCCATTCAAGCCGCGCAACTGGAAAAGTTCGTGGCTGGCCTACCTGACGGGCTGGAGACCCTCGTCGGTGAGCGCGGCATTCGGCTCTCGGGCGGCCAGCGCCACCGCATCGGTATCGCGCGAGCGCTGTATCACGATCCTGGTGTGTTGGTGATGGATGAGGCCACCAGCGCACTCGACAACGAAACTGAACGCGAAGTAATCGAGGCTATCGGCCAGCTGCGCGGTGGCCGCACCATCATTATGATCGCCCATCGCCTGACCACGGTGAAAGGCTGCGACAGACTCTATCTGCTCGAAACGGGAAGAGTGAAGGATCAGGGCAGTTTCACGGAACTGGCAGCGCGGCATGCGAGTTTGCGAGCGCCAATTACTG
>JANNEZ010000211.1:0-7998 GCA_031379255.1 Rhodoferax sp.
CCTGCGGCCAGAGAAAGTGGAGTCAGCCGAAATCGCCCTGCAATACGCCACGGCCACTCAGGAAGTGCGCCTGGTGCTGTTTGACAACCGCTTCAAGGACCTGATCGGCCTGGACGCATTTTTCAACAGCGTGAACGTGAACGAGGCGCGCAACAACGGCGCAGAAATCAGCTACCGCGGCAAATTCGGCGACACCGCCGTCACCGGTGGCTATACGGCGCAGAACCCGATGGACCTGACCACCAACACGCGCTTGAACCGCCGCGCGCAAACCCTGGCGAATCTGGGCGTCGAGCAAGCCATGGGCGCCTGGGGCCTGGGCGGAAAGGTTCGCTACGCGTCAGAACGCATGGACGGCGTCAACAAGCTGAGCGCCTATACGGTGGCCGATATTTCGGTTTCGTACAAATGGTCGCCTGCGGTAAAGCTATTCGGCCGTATCGACAACCTGCTCGATGCCCGGTACGAAACCGTTTACGGCTACAACACAGGTGGCACGCGGGTGTTTGCCGGTTTGACCTGGCAACCGGTCCGTTAGCTTTCAATGCCGGTTGACCGCGCCCCGCAGCGCATCGTCTGCCTCACCGAGGAGACGACAGAGTGGCTCTATCTGCTGGGGCAGGAACACCGTATCGTGGGCATCTCCGGCTACACCGTGCGGCCCCGACGGGCGCGCGCGGAGAAACCCCGGGTCAGCGCTTTTCTGAGCGCGAAGATCGACAAAATCCTCGCGCTCAAACCCGATTGTGTGTTTGGCTTTTCCGACTTGCAGGCCGACATTGCGGCTGAGTTGATCCGCGCCGGCATCCAGGTCACGGTGTTCAACCAGCGCAGCGTCAGCGAGGTCCTCTCGATGATGGCGCAGGTGGCGGCGATGGTGGGGCAGGCCGCGCGCGGTCAGACGCTCATTGATGGCATCTGCCGGGATCTCGATGCCATTGGCGACGCTGCTGCCAAACTCCGGCGCCGCCCGAAAGTCTATTTTGAGGAATGGGATGAGCCGCACATCAGCGCCATCCGCTGGGTTTCTGAGCTGGTGGGTGTGGCCGGCGGGGACGATTGTTTCGCTGAACTTTCGACCGAGTCGCTGGGCAAAAACCGCATCATTGCCGACGGCATGGAAATCGTGCGGCGCAACCCCGACATCATTGTTGGCAGCTGGTGCGGCAAAAAGTTCCGCGCTGAAAAGGTGGCGGCACGCGCGGGTTGGCAAGAGGTGAGCGCCGTCAAAAATCAACAGCTGTTTGAAATCAAATCGGCAGACATTCTGCAGCCCGGGCCTGCGGCCCTCACCGACGGTGTGGCGCAACTGCACGGCATCATTTCGCATTGGGCGCGCGAGTATGGATAACCGGTTGTCAAACCCCACGCGGCGCGAATTGAATGTCGTGGAGCGGGCAGCGAAATGGCGCTTTGCCGTGTTGTGTTGCGTGTGGTGTTTCGGGTTTTCCGGCGCGGCACAGGCGAGCCCCATTGAGATCACCGACGACCGGGGCGTTGCCGTGCGTTTTGACAAATCACCGCAACGCATCGTCAGTCTGCTGCCATCGCTGTCGGAAACCGTATGCGCGCTGGGCCAATGTGCCCGGCTCGTCGGTGTGGACCGTTATTCCAACTACCCGGCCGCGTTGAAAAAACTGCCCCAAATGGGTGGCGGGCTGGACCCGGCCATTGAATCCGTGGTGGCGCAAAAGCCCGATGTGGTACTGCTCGCAACCTCGTCGCGGGCGGCTGCGCGGCTCGAATCGCTTGGCATCAAGGTCGTCGCGCTGGAGCCCAAAACCCATGCCGGGATGCGCGCGGTGATAGAGCGGATTGCGCAGCTATTGCAAGTGCCGGATGCGCAATCACTTTGGCAGGGCATTGACGCGGCCATCAGCGCAGCTGCCCAGGCGCTGCCGGCGTCGGTCCGGTCCGCCAGGGTTTTTTTCCCGGTCAGCGACGCGCCGCACGGCGCGGGTGAAGCCTCGTTCATTGGTGAAACGCTGGCGCGCCTCGGAGCCCGGAATGTTGTGCCCGCGTCGATGGGGGTGTTTCCCAAACTCAACCCCGAATTCGTGGTGCGGGCGAATCCGGACCTGATCATCAGCAGCCAGGAGAATGCCCGGGACATGACCAAACGCCCTGGTTGGAAAAAGATTCGCGCCATTCGTGAACAGCGGATTTGCCGCTACACCCCCGATCAAATTGACCTGCTGGTGCGGCCCGGCCCGCGCATGGCCGAAGGCGCGCAGTTGATGGCCTTGTGCCTCAGGGAAAAGGCGCCGTGAAGCGCCAGGCGCTCGCTTTGGCGATTGGCCTTTGCGCAGCGGCGGCGGCAGCGTTGCTGCTTGGGCTGTGTATCGGCAGTTCCGGTTTTGAAAGCGTGTTGCAGGCCGCCAGCGACCCGGTGGCCTGGCAAGTTGTGTGGGACATCCGCCTGCCGCGAACCCTGGGCGCCTGGGCCACGGGCGCCTTGTTGGGGCTGGCCGGCGCCGTGGCGCAAGGGCTCTTTCGCAACCCCTTGGCTGATCCTTTTTTGCTGGGCAGCGCCAGCGGCGCGTCGCTTGCCGTGGCACTGGTGCTGGCGGTTTATTCGGGTGTCGACCGGGCGATGGCGTTTGAAGACGCGGGTTGGCTGGTTCAACTGGGCCTTACGGGCGCCGGTTTTTTGGGTGCTGTCGGGGGTGTGCTGTTGACCTTGCTGCTGGCCAAGGGGGTGCAGCACACCTTGCGCCTGTTGTTGGCAGGTGTGATCGTGGGTGTGGTGCTGGGGGCTGTCAAGGAGTTGGTTGCGCTGGCCGCGCCCGGAATTTTGCAGGCGATGCAGGCCCACACCTTGGGCAGCACGGGGTTCATTGGCTGGGGCGCCTGTGTCTTGCTGCTGGCTGTCTTGTTGCCCTGCCTGGCCCTGGCCTGGAGTTTGAGCCGGGTGCTTGATGGCCTGGCATTGGGCGAAGCGACGGCGCTGAGCCTGGGTTTGCCGCTGGCGCCGATGCGTGCCGCCCTGGTGGCCATTCTGGCCCTGGCTACGGGCACGGCGGTGGCTCAAACCGGCCTGATTGCGTTTGTCGGTTTGGCGGCCCCGCACCTGGTACGCGCACGGGTCAAGTCCACCCACGGCCCTTTGCTGATTTTGAGCAGCCTCATGGGCGGCTTGTTGCTGATGGCAGCCGATCTGCTGGCCCGATGGCTGATCGCGCCCCAGGAGTTGCCCGTAGGTGTGATGACGGCTGTCTTGGGTGGCAGCTACCTGCTTTGGTTGATGCACCGGCGCAAGCCCGGCGCCGCATTGCCATGACAACAATGGCCTTGTCTGCAAAATCGGTGGGAGCCCGGCTCGCCTCGGTTGAGGTGCTTCGTGGCGTCAACCTGGATTTCCCTTGCGGGCGCTGGACCAGCGTGGTCGGCCCGAATGGCGCCGGCAAATCAACGCTGCTCAAGGTGTTGGCGGGCTTGTTGCCCCACGACGGCGAAGTAAGCCTTCTTGGGCAGGTCATGCCGGCATGGCATGCGCGGCAACGCGCTCAAAAGCTCAGCTGGCTGGGTCAACACGAACAGGGCGGCGACGAATTGAGTGTGCTCGATGTGGTGATGCTCGGGCGTTTGCCGCACCAGCGCTGGCTGGCCGCGCCCACCCGTGCCGACGAGGCCGCCTGTGAACAAGCGCTCAACGCCACCCAGGCGTGGGCCTGGCGTCACCGCGCTTTGGGTACGCTCTCGGGGGGCGAGCGCCAGCGTGTATTGCTGGCGCGAGCGCTCGCGGGCGACGCCGAGGTATACCTGATGGACGAGCCGTTGGCCAACCTGGACCCGCCGCACCAGGCGGACTGGCTGGCGATTGTTCGCGCGTTGACCGGGGCGGGGAAAACGGTGGTCAGCGTTTTGCATGAGGTCAGCATGGCCCTGCAAGCCGATCACCTGGTGGTGCTGGATGCCGGTCGGGTTGTGGCCACCGGGGAGTGCAGCGACCGCCGCATGCATCAGGCGCTGGTCGATGTGTTCGAAAACCGCATCGCGATCCACGCGCTCGGAAAACATTATGTTACGGTGCCGCGTTGATTTTCAGGCCGGAATTTCCTGCCCAATGTGACGAAAAACGTGACAAATTACCCGCATCCTCGCCACGGGCCGGTTTGGGCTGTTTTTTCCAGGTCAGGCTGATAGACTGAAATGCATGTTGCCTGCATCACCGAGCATCGCCTTGCGTTGAACACCCTGGACCGCCCATGTCAGACTTGAGCGCCGATTCGCTGGATGCGGTGCGCGAGTCGCGCCTGGGGTTCGCCCGGCGCAGTTACTTTGCCCGAACCGGCGGCCTCGCCGGGGCCTTGGTCATGTTTGCCGGCGTCATGCTGCAAAAGGATGCCTCGTTCTGGGTTTGGCTTGGGCCCACGCTGTATTGCGTCGCCTGGCCGCCTGTGGCCTGGAGGTTGGCGCGGCGCTCCAGCAACCCACGCGACGTGGAGCGGCTTAACCTGCTGATTGACCAGTTCCTGATCGGCGTCTGGCTGGTTCCGATGGAGTTCAGCCTGTTGCCCTGCATTTTGGCGGTGGTGATGACCAGCATGAACAGCATGGCTGGTGGCGGCTGGGCGCTGGCTCTTCGTGGCCTGGTGCTGATGGCGCTGGGGGTCGCGGTGGGTGTGCTCATCTATGGGTTTCGGTTCGCGCCGCAAACCAGCCTGATGACCATTGTTTTCTGTGTGCCGCTCCTGGTGTTTCAGCCGGTGGCGGTGGGTTACGTGGCGTTTACCGCGATCCGTTCGCTCAACAAGAAACGTTATGAGCTCGAACGCATCAGCCAGCACGACGGCCTCTCGGGTCTCTACAACCGGATGCACTGGGAGCAGCAGGTGCGCTCGGAATTCGCGCGTTTCCAGCGCCACGGTGAACCCGCCGTGTTGGTGCTGGCAGACCTGGACCACTTCAAGCGGCTTAACGATTCGTTTGGCCATTCGGTGGGTGATGAAGCCATCCGGCGCCTGGCAGCGGCGTTCCGGCGTGTCCTTCGTGAAACCGACGTGAGCGGGCGTTATGGCGGCGAGGAGTTTGGCATCTTGCTGCCCAACACCCAAATCGCGGAAGCCTGGGAGGTGATTGACCGCCTGCGCCGCGACATGCGCATGAACCCGCTGGTGGATGAAGCCATCGTCACCGCAAGTTTTGGCATGGTCCAGTTGACCGCCAGCGTCACCACTGTGGAGGAGTGGATCCGCCTGTCGGACAAAGGCCTCTACCAGGCCAAACACCTGGGACGCGACCGCATTGTGGACGTGGGTGAATTGACCGATACCGCCCTGGGCCGCCTGGAGACCCAAACCTGACCGTCAACAGCGTGTGCAGCTCAACCGGTTTCAACCCGGTTTCGCCCGCCATCCTTGGCGCGGTACATGGCGGCGTCGGCGCGCGCCAGAACTGCGTCCATGGATTCACGGCCCTGTTCGGTGGCAGTTACGCCAATACTCACGGTGCACGAGGGTTTTTCGCTGGAACTGGCCAGACCGGCGCGGATGCGTTCGGCCACGTTCTGCGCCTGTTCAAGCGAGGTTTCGGGCAAGAGCAAAATGAACTCCTCTCCGCCGAATCGCCCGAGCCGGTCGTTTTGCCGCAAATAGCGGTTGATGTGCGCGACAAAATTGACCAGCACCGTGTCACCGGCCTGGTGGCCATAGGTGTCGTTGACCGCCTTGAAGTGGTCCAGGTCGAGCGCCAGCACCGCAATGCTGCGCCCGGTGCGTTTGGCGCGTTCCAGTTCAGCTTCAAACAAGGTCGTCCAATGCCGCCGTGTGAGCGCGTTGGTGAGTGAGTCGCGCGTGGCCAGCAGCTCAAGCTCCGCGCGCAGCATGTCGGTGGCCATCAGGATCAGTCCGATCGAAAACAGCAGGATCGACAGCGCAAAGCCGGCCGCGTAGATCTGGTGGATGGGCGATGTGCCCATGATGTTGTTGTCCATCGACTGCGTGAGAGCGAGCGCCATCCGCAGAACCTGCAAGGCGCTGGCGGCAGCCAGCGAGCCCAGGGCCAGGCCCTTGGCAAAACTGATGGGCTTGTGTTTATGGATCAGGGCGCAATGCACCGCCATGAAAATCGCGCCCATCAGGTTGACCACCACCAGGCGGGCAAGGAAGGATTCCTGGACAAAAGTGAACCAGATGTGGACAGCGGCAGTGCCGGCGATGATTGCCAGCCAGAGCCGGTGGCGCGGCGAAATGCTGAAAAACCGCTGTGTTCCGACATAGCTCCAATAAAGCCCCGCGAAAAACGCCAGGTTGGACAAGGTGAGCGTCAACACCTGGGGCATGCGATCACGACCGGCTGTCAGCACGCCCGCTGCAAACATCAACATCAATGCGCCTGACCACTCACCCAGCCCCTTGATGGACGGCGGGTAATTGCGCTTGAGTGAATAGAGCACCAATGCCATCAACCCACCCATGAATCCACACAGGAGAAAGATGGTACGGGTGTCAAACAGGCTCATCGGGGCTTATGGAGACTGGGGCCAATCAGGAATTGCCAGAATTATTGCATTGCGCGTTTTGCGCCAAAACCGCAGGGTTCAATCACCGCGCATCGCATGCACAGGGGCTTGCGCGCCTGGCACACATAACGCCCATGCAGGATAAGCCAGTGGTGCGCGTCGCTGAGGTATTCTTTTGGAATGCGTTGTAACAAATTAAGTTCAACCGCCAATGGCGTCTTGCCGGGAGCCAGGCCGGTGCGGTTGCTCACGCGAAAGATGTGTGTGTCCACCGCCATGGTTGGCTCGCCGAAAGCCGAATTCAGCACCACGTTGGCGGTCTTGCGGCCCACGCCAGGCAGGGCCTGCAGCGCGCCGCGGTCCCGCGGCACCTGGCCCCGGTGGTGGTCCACCAGCATCTGGCAGGCCTGCGCCAAGTGCCGGGCCTTGCTGCGAAAGAGGCCAATGGTCTTGATGTAAGGCTCCAGCCCAAGGGCGCCCAGCGCCAGCATTTTTTGCGGCGTGTTGGCCACAGCAAACAGTTTGCGCGTGGCCTTGTTCACCGCAACATCGGTGGCCTGGGCCGACAACAACACCGCCGCCAGAAGCTCAAACACGCTGGTGTATTCCAGCTCGGTCACGGGCATCGGGTTGGCACGTTTGAGTGTGGCAAAAAACGTTTCGATCTGGTCTGGCTTCATCCATTCATTGTTGCATTGCGCGTGGACAAACCTGCGCTTTCAATGCGGGAAATGAGCGGTTAAAGTGGCGTTTATGAAAACCCAAATTCCGACTCCTGACGCGCACCAGGACATGCGCGAAGCCCTGCGCGCCCTGTGTGGCGGTTTTGATTCCGCTTACTGGCAAAAAGTAGACCACGAGCGCGGCTACCCGGAAGCCTTTGTCGACGCCCTGACCAGCGCCGGCTGGCTCGCGGCGCTTATCCCTTCCGAATACGGCGGCTCGGGCCTGGGCCTCACTGAAGCCTCAGTGATCATGGAGGAGATCAATTTCGCCGGTGGCAACGCCGGCTCCTGCCACGGGCAGATGTACAACATGGGCACCTTGTTGCGCCATGGCTCGGCGCAACAGAAGCAGTTCTACCTGCCCAAAATCGCCACCGGCGAGCTGCGCCTGCAGTCAATGGCCGTGACCGAGCCGACCACTGGCACCGACACCACCCAGCTCAAGACCACGGCAGTCAAAAAAGGCGATCGCTACGTGGTCAACGGCCAGAAGGTGTGGATCTCGCGCATCCAGCACTCCGACCTGATGATCCTGCTGGCGCGCACAACGCCGCTGGCCGAGGTGCAGCGCAAGTCTGAAGGCATGTCGATCTTCATGGTCGATTTGCGCGAAGCCCTCAACAAGGGCCTCACCGTGCGGCCGATCGCCAACATGGTCAACCATGAGACGAATGAACTGTTCTTCGAGAACTTCGAGATCCCCGAGCAGAACCTGATCGGTCAGGAAGGGCAGGGTTTTCGGTACATCCTGGACGGCCTGAACGCCGAGCGCACGCTGATTGCCGCCGAATGTATTGGCGACGGTTACTG
>JANNEZ010000251.1:0-3034 GCA_031379255.1 Rhodoferax sp.
GGTGATCCAGGGCGAGTTGGGTGAGCTGAACAGCGGCGTCATCAGCTGCGACCGGTACTCAGCCTACAAGAGGTTCGCGCGCTTGAACCCCGGGGTCTTGCTCGCATTTTGCTGGGCCCACCAGAGGCGTGACTTCCTGGAGTTGGCCAATTCCCATCCGCCTGTGTCGGCGTGGGCCATGGCGCGGGTGGACGCCATTGGAGAGCTGTATCACCTCAACGCTCTGCGCCTTGAGGTCGAGGACGGTAGCGCCGCGCGTGCCGAGCGCCACGCGGCGCTGCAGCAAGCCGTACAACGCATGTCAAATGAGTGCGACGCGGCGCTGGCTGATTCCACGCTTGCCAAGCCGGCGCGCAAGGTGCTGCAAAGCATGGCCAACCACTGGCCGGGCCTGACCGTGTTCGTCGATCACCCGTGGGTGCCCATGGACAATAACACCGCCGAACGCGCCGCGCGTCTGGCCGTCGTCGGGCGCAAGAATTTCTACGGCTCGGGCTCCGAGTGGTCGGGCCAATTGGCCGCCACGATGTACAGCCTGCTGATGACGGTCAAGCTGTGGGGGCTCAATGCGCGCACCTGGCTGAGCGCGTACCTGCAAGCCTGCGCCGACAGCGGCAACCAAGCCCCGCAAGACATCGACGCATTCCTTCCCTGGTTCATGGATGAGGCCAGGCTCGCCGCCATGCGCGCTTGCGCCCCGCGCCTGCGGCCCCTCACCGAAGGAATCGACAGTTCATGAGCCTGTACTGCGGCCGCGAGTTCAGCTCGCACGACATCCAGACCATCAAGCGCATGATGCAGGACGCCCCGTCACTCAAGCGCGCCCCGATGTCGCGCAAGCTGTGCGAGATGTTCGAGTGGCGCAAGCCCAACGGCGAGTTGAAGGACATGACCTGTCGCGTGGCGCTGTTGCGCATGCAGGCCGATGGGTTGCTCACGTTGCCGCCTTCGCAACAAACCAGCGGCGTGCGCCGCAAACCCGACTTCCCGCCGACCGAAGCCACAGACCCCCAGGCGCCGGTGCAGCAGCCCGTGCACGAGCTCGGCCCATTGCGGCTATGTCCGATCTCCACCACCGCAGCCTCGCGACTGTGGAACGAGTACATCGCGCGCTACCACTATCTGGGCTACACGCCGCTGTCGGGCAGCCAGTTGCGCTATAACGTCCTTGCTGGCGAGCAACTCGTCGCGCTGCTCAGCTTCGGCGCGAGCGCCTGGAAGCTCGGCCCGCGCGAGCGCTTCATCGGCTGGCAAGAGTGCGAGCGCCTGAAGAACCTGCAGCTCGTCGTCAACAACGCGCGCTTCCTGATCCTGCCCTGGGTCCAGTCCAAAGGCCTTGCCTCGAAGATCCTGTCCAAGATCGCCCGACAACTGCCCGCTGATTGGCACCAGCGCTACGGCTATCGCCCGGTGCTGTTCGAGACCTTCGTGGAGACAGAGCGCCATCGCGGCACCTGCTACAAGGCCGCCAACTGGGTCCACGTGGGCCAGACCGTAGGGCGCGGAAAGAAGTCCACCGTCCACCACCAGATCATCCCCATCAAGGACATCTGGCTGTATCCACTGCGCAAGGACTTCGCCAAGGTGCTCTGCCAATAGCAAGCACCTTCGGAGTCGGAAATGGGTTCACCGAATATTTACGTGAGCATTTACTGCGGACGCGAGTTCAGCCCCGACGACATTCAGACGATCAAGCTCCTGATGGAGCAGAACCCGTCGCTCAAGCGCACACCGCTGTCGCGCAAGCTGTGCGAGCTGTTCGGGTGGCGCAAGCCCAACGGCGAGTTGAAGGACATGACTTGTCGGGTGGCGCTGCAGCGCATGCAGGCTGATGGGCTGATCACGTTGCCGCGCTCGCAAATGCCCGGCGGGCGAGGCCCACCTCACTTCCCGCCTACCGCGGCCTCAGCTCCCCAAGCGCCGCTGCTGCAGCCCGTGCACGAGCTTGACGCCTTGACGCTGCACCCGGTCACGACCACAGCAACCTCGCGTCTGTGGAACGAGTACATCGCGCGCTACCACTACCTGGGCTACACTCCCATGTCGGGCAGCCAGTTGCGCTACAACGCCCTTGTCGGCGAACAACTCGTCGCGCTGCTGAGCTTCGGCGCCAGCGCCTGGAAGTTCGCCGGGCGCGAGCGCTTCATCGGTTGGCAAGAACCCGAGCGCCTGAAGAACCTGCAGCTCGTCGTCAATAACGCGCGCTTCCTGATCCTGCCCTGGATCCAGTCCAAAGGACTCGCCTCAAAGATCCTGTCCAAGATCGCCCGCCAGCTGCTCCACGACTGGCATCAGCGCTACGGTTATCGCCCGGTTCTGTTCGAGACCTTCGTCGAGTCCCGGCGCCATCGCGGTACGTGCTACAAGGCGGGCAACTGGGTCCACGTCGGCCAAACCACGGGTCGCGGCATGAAGTCCACGGTCCACCACCAGATCATCTCCGTCAAAGACATCTGGCTCCACCCGCTGCGAAAAGAGTTCGCCAGCGTCCTGTGCCGGTAGCCGGCGGTAGTGGGATTACCGAACCTTCACTACGGGTTCACCGAATGCTTACGACAAAGGGGTTACGTTCGCACGTAACCCCTTGATTTTATTGGCTCCCCGACCTGGGCTCGAACCAGGGACCTACGGATTAACAGACCGACGCTCTCATCGTCAGTGGGCATCAAGGGGCATGGCCGCGCCGCGGGGCCTCGCTGGCCTGGGCACCCAAACACGCAGCCCATTGGCGCGGTTGTCATGGCTGCGCCGCACGGTCCGACTCGGGGCGATTTTGAAACGTTTTGGCGGTTGTTTTCACAACTACACCCGCAAGGCAGCGCGGCTTGAACGCTGCTGGAGTCTGGGGATGAATCCAGGGATGAATTCGGGGAATACAGGGGACCGAAGGGGTGTCCTTCCCACGTGAGAGGGCCCCTTGACTACCTCCGCTTTCCCCGGGCGCTTCGGTTCGAGTCCCATCAGCCACCCCAAGACTCCCATTTGAAATGAATGACTTGGAAGCGTGCCAGCGTTTCTTGGGATGAATCTGGGA
>JANNEZ010000314.1:0-7027 GCA_031379255.1 Rhodoferax sp.
TGAAGACCTGGTCGAAGCCATCGCCCTCGCGCACGACCTGGGCCACACCCCGTTTGGCCATGCCGGGCAGGACGCCCTGAACGACTGCATGAAAGGCCACGGCGGTTTTGAACACAATTTGCAGAGCCTGCGCGTGGTTGACGAACTCGAGCACCGCTATCCGCAGTTTGACGGGCTGAACCTGAGCTTCGAGACGCGCGAAGGCATCCTGAAACACTGCTCACGCGCCAACGCCGAAAAACTCGACGCCCAGGAGCCCGAACCGGGCGGCGTGGCGCGGCGGTTTCTGGAGCGCACCCAGCCCAGCCTGGAGGCGCAGTTGTGCAACCTGGCCGACGAAATCGCCTACAACGCGCATGACATCGACGACGGCGTGCGTTCCGGCTTGATCACGCTGGAACAGCTCGAAGGTGTGCCGCTGTTCGACCAGTTCCGGCGCGAATCCCTGGCCGCATTCGCCGGTTTGGCGCAACCCGCGCAGCGGCGCCGGTTGTTGTACGACGCGATCCGTCGCATGCTGAGCGCCCAAGTGTATGACGTGGTTGCCGCCACGCGCGCGTCGATACAGGCCCAGGAAGCGCACAGCCTGGCCAGCGCGGAAGCCGTCCGCAAGTTGCCGCCATTGGTGCAGTTTGGCGCGCCCATGCGGGAAAGTTCGGCCCAGCTCAAGCAATTTTTGATGCGCAATCTGTACCGGCATCCGCAAGTGATGCAAACCACCGATCAGGCGCGCCGGGTCGTCAGCGAGTTGTTTGGCAATTACCTGGCCCACCCTGGCGAAATGCAGGCCGAGCATGCGGAACAAGCCTTGCTGGCGCGCCAATCGCCCTCGGGCGCCAGCAAATCGGCCCGTGTGGTGGCGGACTACATTGCCGGTATGACGGACCGCATGGCCGGGCGCGAACACGAGCGCCTCACCGGGCAGCGGCTGCTGGCGTGAGGGCCGACGCGGTTGCGGGCGCCAGGGCGGTCGAGCCGGCGAGTCTGGTCATGGTTGCGGGCGTGGTCGCGGCGCTTCATTTAACCAAACTGATTCCGGCTCTGCCGGTGCTGCAACGGGACCTGGGCCTGAGCCTAGTTCAGGCGGGCTTCCTGCTGTCGACCGTGCAGCTGGCCGGCATGGCGCTGGGCCTTGCGATTGGCCTCGCGGCCGACGGGCTGGGTCTTCGGCGCAGCCTGCTGGCGGGGCTCGTCACGCTCAGCCTCGCGTCTGGCGCGGGCGGTTTTGCCAAAGATGCCCAGACGCTGCTGGCCTTGCGGGTGGTTGAGGGCGTAGGTTTCCTGCTGGCCGTCACGCCCGCGCCCGGTCTGATCCGCCGCCTGGTGGCGCCCGGGCGCATCGGCAAACTGCTGGGCCTGTGGAGCGCCTACATGCCGTTTGCCACCGGTTTGGCGCTGTTGCTGGGTCCTTTTGTGATTGGCCAGCTCGGCTGGCAAGCCTTGTGGTGGGGACTGGCCGCAGGCACACTGGTCCTGGCCCTTTGGATCTGGCGCGCGGTGCCCGCCGATGCCGCTTTGGGCGGGGCCAGCGCGCAAGTGGCAACGCCTGGCCTCACGGCCCTGATGCCAGCCCGCGAGCGCTTGCGGCTCACGCTGACGCGGCGCGGCCCCTGGCTTGTCGCCTTGTGTTTCTCGGTGTATTCCTTCCAATGGCTGGCCGTGATCGGTTTCCTGCCCACCCTCTACGCGCAAGCCGGTCTGGCGCTGGGCGCAACCGCGGCGCTGACGGCGCTGGCTGCTGCCGTCAACATGGTGGGCAATATTGTGTCGGGCCGCCTGCTGAGCACGGGCGCCCGCCCGCCGCGACTGCTGTATGCGGGGTACGCCGTGATGGCGCTGTCTGCATTCGTGGCGTATGTCCCATGGCCGGCCGATTTCGGGGCCGAGGCGCGATTTGGGGTGCAGTACCTTGCGGTGCTGGTGTTCTCGATGGTCGGCGGCGTGATTCCCGGAACCCTCTTTGCCCTGGCGGTGAAACTGGCGCCCACCGAGTTAACGGTGTCCACCACCATCGGCTGGATGCAGCACTGGTCGGCCATCGGGCAGTTTTTCGGGCCGCCTTTGGTTGCTTTTATAGCCAGCCGCATGGGCGGTTGGCACTGGACCTGGGCTGTCACGGGCATCTGCGCCGGTTTGGGGCTGCTGTTGGCCCGCCAGGTGGACAATCTGCTTCAACGCGCATCGACCCACTTCGCCCCGATCAACCCTCCCGCAAAAAACGCTGAATGACGATCAACGATAAGGCCATGGCAAACGTCGTGATTGACGACACCCGCCGCTGGCTGGAGCAGGCGGTGATCGGCCTGAACCTGTGCCCGTTTGCCAAAGCGGTGCACACCAAAGGGCAGATCCACTACGCGGTGAGCCCAGCCACGACGCCCGGCGAATTGCGGCTTGATTTGAAGCGCGAACTCGAAGGCCTGGTGGCGCTGGACCCGCAGGTGCGCGACACAACGCTGCTGATCGTGCCCCATTGCCTGCATGAATTCCTCGGCTACAACGATTTCCTGGACGTGGCCGACCAACTGCTGCGCGATCTGGACCTGGATGGCGTCGTGCAGATCGCGTCTTTCCACCCGCAGTTCGAGTTTGCCGACGCCCCGCCAGGCGACATCTCGCATTGCACCAACCGCAGCCCGTATCCGATGTTGCATCTGTTGCGCGAAGACAGCGTGGCGCGGGCGGTGGCGGCTTTCCCGCAGGCCGAGCTGATTTACGAGAAAAACATCGCCACCTTGCGTGCGCTGGGGCAGGGCGGCTGGGAGCGGTTGCAATTGGGGCCTCGACTCAAGCGCGTCAGGAATGCGGGATGATGCGCCCATGAACCCCCAACCCGAGGGCAAACGCCCGGCCAAAAGCCTGAACAAGAGACCGGCTAAAAGGCCCGAGCCACAGGCCATCGCGCCTGAAATCCGCGCCGGCCAGTCGATCGAGCTGCTCAAGGCGCTGCACATCCTGACGCGCGAGGGCAAACTCAACCAGGACTCGCGGCGCAAACTCAAACAGGTCTACCACCTCTACCAGTTCATCGAAAAGTGTTTGCTCGAACTGCCCGGTGGCGGCGCCGAGGCCACTTTGGCCGACCATGGCGCGGGTAAGTCCTACCTGGGCTTCATCATTTACGACCTGTTTTTCAAAAACAGAACAGCCGGGCGGATTTACGGCATCGAGACGCGGCCCGAACTCGTCAGCCAGTCGCAGGATCTGGCACAGCGGCTTGGGTTCGAGCGCATGGATTTTCTGAACCTGAGCGTCGCCGGGTCGGCCCATTCAGCCGATTTGCCAGAACAGATCGATGTCGTCACGGCCCTGCACGCCTGCGACACCGCGACCGACGACGCCATCGCCTTCGGCCTGCAAAAACAGGCGAAGTTCATGGTGCTGGTGCCGTGTTGCCAGGCCGAGGTGGCGCGGGTCTTGAGCAGCTCCAAAGCCCTGAGCCTGGGCCGCACGCCGCTGGCCGAGTTGTGGCGCCACCCCTTGCACACGCGCGAGATGGGCAGCCAGATCACCAATGTGCTGCGTTGCCTATATCTTGAGGCGGCGGGTTACCAGGTGACGGTGACGGAGCTGGTTGGCTGGGAGCACAGCCTGAAAAACGAGCTGATCCTGGCGCGTTTCACCGGCCGCAAAAAACGCGCGGCGGCCGAACGCCTGGAAGCGATTTTGGCGGAATTTGGCCTGCTGGAGCTGTTGAAAACGCGTTTTAAAGCACCCTTGGCGCCGATCGAAGCGGACACCGCCACCGCCTGATTTGCCCGAACAAAGGCTTTCACACCCGGTCAAATTTCGGTGGTCTAATGCTTCTCGCGTTTTGAGGTCGACGGGAGAGGTTGACGGGTTTGGTCGACGAGACTGACGCGTCATGTCATTCAATATTCACAGGAGGTAGGTATGGGATTGTTAGATTCGGTTTTGGGAGCTGCCAGTTCCATGCTGGGACAACAGCAACAGCAGCCGCAACAAGGTGGCGGCGGCTTGGCGGGCATGCTGGGCGGCGCGGGTGGCTTGGGCGCTTTGCTGCCGGTGGTCGTGGGCATGTTGGCCAACGACGGCAAGATGGGTGGTCTGGGCGGCTTGATGGAAAAATTCAACCAGGCCGGCTTGGGCGAGCAGATGAAATCCTGGGTCGGCACAGGCGCCAATGCGCCGGTTTCGGGCGATGAGATCAGCTCTGTGCTGGGCGGCGACGTGTTGGGGGACCTCGCCTCCAAACTCGGCATGAGCCAGGGCGACGCCGCCGGCTCGCTGGCGCAAATGTTGCCCGGCCTGATCGACAAACTCACCCCCAATGGCCAGGCGCCGGCGGGCGGTTTGGGCAACTCCGGCGACCTGATGGGCATGCTGGGCGGATTGCTGAACAAAAGCTAAACCGGAACCGAACGCCAAGCAGGGCGGCTGGCCTACCGCCAGTCACGCCAGTTACGCTAAAAGAGGCCGATCATACCCATATTGGGTATGATCGGCCTCTTTTTTTGCCAATTTCGAAAATTATTGATTTTTTCGAGCCTAAAGTCACATTAAATATCAATAGTTTGCTATTAAAAACATAGTAAACTAAGGTTTGAAAATTAATGGGGGTCAGATTCCAATTACCATGATGCGGAATTGAACCCGCATCCGATGAACCCACTATGGCCCGACTGCCCCGGCTCACCCTTCCCGGTTACCCACACCACGTCATCCAGCGCGGCAACAACCGCCAGGCGATATTTGAGTCGAATGGCGACCGCCAGTTTCTGCTCGATTTGCTGCTGGAAAACGCCCTGAAATTCAGCGTGGCGATTCACGCCTATGTGTTGATGGGCAACCACTTCCACCTGCTGGCCACGCCACAAACCTCGGAGGGCTTGCCGCAGATGATGCAGGCCGTGGGGCGGCGGTATGTGCGCCTGTTCAACGATTCGCGCGAGCGCAGCGGCACCCTGTGGGAGGGGCGCTACAAATCCACGCTGATCCAGAGCGACCGATATCTGCTGGCGTGTATGGCGTACATCGATCTCAACCCGGTGCGCGCGGGCATCGCCACTTCGCCGGACGAACACCCGTGGTCAAGTTACGGCCACTATGCCGGTTTGCGGGTTGACCCGCTGATCACGCCGCACCCGCTGGTGTGGGAGCTGGGCAACACACCGTTCGCGCGCGAGGCGGCGTATGTCGAGCTGGTCCGCAACGGCATCACCGAACGGGAGCAATCGGCTTTGACACAGTCGGTGCTGCGCGGCTGGGCGCTTGGAGAGCCGGGTTTTGTCGCGGAGTTGCAAGGCAAAACGCTGCGGCGGGTGAGTAAAAGCCTCGCCGGGCGGCCGTTCAAGGTCGAAAAATGGGATGTGGAAAAAGGCCCGGAGCCGGTTTGACCGGGCCACGGCGGGGTTCCGACGGCCGAATATGAGGCGATTGCAGGCGGATTGAAGGCGGATTCCCAATTCTGCCCAACTCTGTTTTAACCTGTCCCCAATTAAAAGTTGAGTAATTAAATCAACAATTAATTGGAATCTGACCCCAATTAATTTCCTTGAACCGAATGTTGCAGCGCAGTAAAATTGGCCTCCCTTTCGGTTTACAGGAGCGCGCCATGAGCCAGGCTGCAGAGATTGCCCATCTTCAACAACACGGGCTGTATTCGTCGGATCAGGAGCATGACGCGTGTGGCGTGGGTTTTGTCGCGCACATCAAGGGGCACAAGAGCCATGACATCGTCAAAAACGCGCTGAAAATCCTCGAGAACCTCGACCACCGGGGCGCGGTGGGGGCGGACAAACTGATGGGCGACGGCGCCGGCATTTTGATCCAGCTGCCCGATGCCCTGTACCGCGAGGAGATGGCAGAAAACGGCGTTGGCCCCACAGGCAAGCGCGGCGTCACGCTGCCGGCGCCCGGCGAATATGGCGTGGGCATGGTGTTTTTGCCCAAGGAACACGCCAGCCGCCTGGCCTGCGAGCAGGAGCTCGAGCGCGCCATCAAAACCGAAGGCCAGGTGCTGCTGGGCTGGCGCGATGTGCCGGTCAACCACGCCATGCCGATGTCGCCCACGGTGCGCGCCAAGGAGCCGATCCTGCGCCAGGTGTTTATTGGCCGCGGCAATGACGTGATCGTGCAAGACGCGCTGGAACGCAAGTTGTATGTGATCCGCAAAACCGCCAGCGCCGCCATTCAGAATCTGCGCCTCAAACACAGCAAAGAGTATTACGTGCCCAGCATGAGCAGCCGCACGGTAGTCTACAAAGGCCTGCTGCTGGCCGATCAAGTTGGTGTTTACTTCCGAGATCTGGAAGATGTACGCTGTGTTTCGGCCCTCGGACTCGTCCATCAGCGCTTCTCCACCAACACTTTTCCCGAGTGGCCGCTGGCGCACCCGTACCGCTACGTCGCGCACAAC
This sequence comes from Rhodoferax sp., assembly GCA_031379255.1. Lineage (GTDB taxonomy): Bacteria > Pseudomonadota > Gammaproteobacteria > Burkholderiales > Burkholderiaceae_C > JANYCG01. Next base: position 6,380 of record JANNEZ010000314.1, read on the forward strand.
GGCGAGATCAACACCGTCAAAGGCAACTACAACTGGATGAAGGCGCGTGAAGGCGTGATGTCGTCGCCAGTATTGGGCGCCGACCTGCAAAAGCTCTACCCAATCAGTTTTGCCAGCCAGTCTGACACCGCCACTTTCGACAACTGCCTTGAGTTGCTGACCATGGCCGGTTACCCGATCAGCCAGGCGGTAATGATGATGATCCCCGAGCCCTGGGAACAACACACCACCATGGACGAGCGCCGCCGCGCGTTTTACGAATACCACGCCGCCATGCTTGAGCCCTGGGACGGCCCGGCCAGCATCGTCTTCACCGACGGCCGCCAGATTGGCGCCACGCTGGACCGCAACGGCCTGCGCCCGTCGCGTTATTGCATCACCGACGACGACCTGGTCATCATGGGCAGCGAATCGGGCGTGTTGCCGGTGCCTGAAAACAAGATCGTGCGCAAATGGCGCCTGCAGCCCGGCAAGATGTTCTTGATCGACCTGGAGCAGGGCCGCATGATCGACGACGAGGAGCTCAAATCCAACCTCGCGCACAGCAAGCCCTACAAGCAGTGGATCGACAACCTGCGCATCAGGCTCGATGACGTGGTCGGTGGCGGCAGCGGTGGTGAACCGGCTTCGGCCTCGGAGAGCCAGGTC